>JBDTZL010000128.1:0-18704 GCA_040005125.1 Ginsengibacter sp. | reverse complement strand
GAAAATATTTCATCAATAAGCTTTCCTTTTCCCATAGACGCATCTGCGTGTATGCCTAACTGTTGGCAAACCTCTCTTAAAACGCGTTCGTCTTTACCTGATATATCAAATCCCGTATATTGTTTAATTGCATCGTACATGGAAACTCTCGGGTACGGCGCTTTAAGGTCTATTTCGGCTTCGCCGGATAAAACCATGGTAATCCCATTCACCGCTATAGCTGCATTTTCCAGGAGTTGCTCTGTAGTTTCCATCATCCACAAATAATCTTTATACGCAACATAAAATTCCAGTATGGTGAACTCCGGGTTGTGGGTACGGTCCATTCCTTCGTTACGAAAATTGCGGCTGAATTCATACACCCATTCAAAGCCGCCAACAATCAGCCTTTTCAAAAAAAGCTCATTGGCAATACGCAGGTAGAATGGAACATCAAGGGCATTATGATGCGTAATAAATGGCCTTGCCGCAGCGCCGCCGGGAATATTCTGCAATACGGGAGTGTCGACTTCAAGGGCGCCGCGTTCATTGAGAAAAGAACGAAAGGCATTGATCATTTTGGTACGCTTAATAAATGTTTCCTTCACATGCGGGTTCACGATAAGATCAGCGTAGCGCTGCCTGTACCGGAATTCAGGATCGGTAACTTCATCAAAGGTTTCTCCGTCTTTTTCTCTTACCACAGGTAAAGGCCTCAGCGATTTCGAAAGCAATGTAAACTCTGAAACATGTATAGATGTCTCTCCTGTTTTTGTGGTAAAAACATATCCTTTCACACCAATAATATCTCCTAAATCCAATAATTTTTTCCACACAATATCATAAAGCGTTTTATCATCTCCGTTAGTTACGTCATCTTTGCGCACATAGATTTGAATTTTACCGCGGCTATCCTGCAATACCGCAAAAGAAGCTTTCCCCATATCTCTTATGCTCAGTATTCTGCCGGCGAGGCATACGTTGGCAAAATCAACTTTGTTCTCTTCCCCTTTATAATTCGACTTTATAAAAGCAGCGTCTGTGTTAACGGGGTATAATTCTGCAGGATAGGCATCAATACCCATTTTTGAGAGTTCTTTTAGTTTTTCTCTCCTTATAATTTCCTGCTCTGATAAATTTTTAATTGTCATAATAGTAAATAAAAATGTTTGTCATTATAAAGACAAACAATAATCAATTTTTCCCAAAGATAACTTTTGGCATGGAGATGAGCAAAGCAACAATAACTATTGGAAAGCAGAAGAGAGTTTATTGAAAAATTCTGTCGCTGCGGAGAACCCATTACCGTGAAGTATTTTTTTCTCTTCAGGGGAAATATTTCTTACTCTGCCGGATATCTCCCCATAACTTATATAAATGGTTCTTCCTTTTTCATTCCTTAAATCCGGTGTCTTACGGTTAAGGTTTTCCATCATAAGACTCATTACTGCGTCTGAATATTGCCTCATGCTTTTAATATCGTATGGGGCAATATCGGTTTTTTCCTCATTAAATTCTTTGATTTGAGCAGCCCTCTCCAGCTTCAGGCCGAGTGTTTGACGGTTATAAATTACGTGCCCGCTTGTCAAGGGGTTATTCCCGTCTGTGGAGGAATCAAATATATTTACCGGGTAATTGCACAGCATTCCGCCGTCGACATACAGGTCATATTTTGATAAAGTATCTTTTACTGAAACTTCATTTCCTGCACTATCAATTGGCACAGGCTTAAAATAAAACGGGATGCACCCGCTAATGTGAACGGCAGTTTTTAATTTCATTTGCGGCCATTTTTCCCATGACAAAATCTCGAGTTGCTGCATGCTAATGTTTGTGCCCGTGCAATAGAAATCTTTGAATACATTATTCTTTTCATGTAATTGATGCAAATGGAGGAATGTAGTATTTGAATCACCTGTTTTATAAAAAATTAACCGGCCCAGCCAGTTTTCAAGCTTTTGCCCTCTATACACGCCGTATTCTTTTTTTATTCGTTTAATTTTTCCAAAAATATCTTTTCCATCGTTGAATTCCTGAATTTTTAAAGTCTGCAAAATGGAATCGATCTCTGTTGAATTATAGCCAGGGAAATCATAAACGGGCGATGGCCCCTGCTGAAGAACCGGCAACACGTTCCACATTCTTGAGAATATCTTTTTGCTCAAGAACCTCCGGCGCGCCTGCGTAAGCAAGGCCCCTTACTCCGCCGCCCTCCAATGCTAAATTTTTATAGGGATAACCAGGTTGTGCAAAAAGTATGACTGGTAATAAGAATAAGAAAAGAAGACACGCTTTCATATTATAAAGAAGTTATAGCAAGTTACACCCGCCATTTCAGGCTCAATAACAGAAAACGTTAAAAGAAAGATTATTCCCAGATATTTTTTATCCAAAGATCAATTTTACAATCATCAGAAAGTATAAAAGTAAAAGATTTGCTTAATGAATGAGACGTAAGGACGTATTGTTTATCGGTCAGTATATAAATCTCAACAGACTCTTTTTCTTCATCGACAATCATATAATATTTAATGCCAAATTTTTCATACAACGAAAATTTGGTATGCCTGTCTTTTAAGGCCGTTGCAGGTGATAAAATTTCAATTACCAACGCTGCCGGAAAATCGAGGAATTTTTTGGTAATTGGCTTGCATACAATGGAGCAATCGGGCTGTAAGATGGTATCTTCTTCAATTTTTACGTCAATAAAATCATATACTTTACAGTGTTTACATTTTGATTTTTTTATTGCAGCCTTTAATTCAGAAGCTATATTTACAATCAGCCATTGATGTCGTGGCGTAGGAGCAGGGCTCATTGCAAAGGGTATACCGTCAATAACTTCCCACCTTCCTTCCCAATTGCAATAATCTTCGTAAGTATAATGTGGAAGAAGTTTTACGGCGCTCATAGGCATAAAGGTAAATTATTTTTTTCAGGCCAATGCCAACAACACCTGCCACGCATCATTCACTCTCCCTTCATCGAGCAAACCGGCTGCATACAGGTGCAGTTCTTTTTCCATTTCAACCGGGTCTATTGAATAATACTGGAATATATTTTTTAATTTATCATCTTCAAAAGCGGGATCAATAGAAGGCATTTCATGCACATTGGCTAACTGCCCAAGATGATTCCCGGTTAAAATCCCACTGTTCTTTATTGAATAAGGAAGGTTCTCAATTCCAATTCCTATCGCAGTGTTTGGCTTCTCAACTTCAAATAAATTCCCCGCATTAATTCTCGCATACCAATTGCCACCCAACCGGGCAACAAGATCAAGTTTTCGCTGGTCTATTTTTCCATTTTCATCAAGGATGTTCTCATTGATGTGCATCATCAGCACTTCGGCAATAACAAGGTTGCCCGCGCCTCCTTTTGTACCCAATGGCTTTATTTCAAGCACTTTGCATTCCATCTGCACAGGGCTCGCTTTTACCCGCGGTGGCTTTATAAGAATTGACAACTCTTTTGTAAAACCGGCTTTTATAAATTCATCGGTACCTTTTGGATATTCACAACTACTAAGGCTTACCTGCTGCACCATATCATAGCTTACCATGTTGACCGCCACTTCCGGTACTTCAAGCAAATTCTGAAGTGTGTGTTTCGTTGTATTATCTCTCGCCCTTCTTGATGGTGAAAAAATAATTACGGGTGGGTTTGTACTGAACAAATTAAAAAAGCTGAATGGGCTCAGATTTACATTTCCCTTTGCGTCAATAGTGCTTGCAAAACATATAGGGCGGGGAGCGATTGCATGCTGCAAAAAACTATGTGCATCCTGTCGTCTTATTTCTTTTAAATTGATCGTTAGCATTAATTTCTTTTACAGGAACAATGGTTCAATCATTACATCTTTTTCAATGCCAGTATTGAAAACTCACTTTCGTCTTTAGCAATTATATTCTTTAATTCCCCGAGCCCTTCAATTTCCATTTCCACTTCATCGCCCTCCTGCAACCATTGTTCTTTATATTCCGGGTCGTTCAGTTTGCCAGTGCCGTTAAGTTCTAAAAAACAACCAGTGCCTACTGTTCCGCTACCAATAACATCTCCGGGATATAATTGAACACCATAACTGCAACGCTCAATAATTTCTGCAAACGTCCAGTCCATATCGCCAAGATTACCCTCACTTACCTGCACACCGTTAACCCGGCACTTCATCTCCAGGTTATATGCGTTACCCGTATGATTTTCTTTTGCAGGAATTATATATTCTTCCAGTTCATCGGGCGTAACCAGCACCGGGCCAATGACAGTACAAAAATCTTTTCCTTTTGCAGGGCCAAGATTCAGCTTCATCTCGTCCATTTGTAATTCACGTGCACTCATATCATTCATTATCATGTATCCGCCTATATATTCATCTGCTTCGGAAGCTTTAATATTTTTGCCCGGTTTACAAATCACGATAGCGACTTCCAGTTCGAAATCAAGCTTATTAAAATGATCGGGCATACATACAATTTCTCCCGGCCCCTGTATACTGTTATGATTTGTAAAATAAAAGACCGGAAACTGATCGAATTCCGGAATCATACCCAACCTGCGGTTGCGCCGCGCCGAGAAAACATGTTGCCTGAAAGCGTAAGCATCCCTGCAACTTGTGGGATGAGGAACCGGTGCAAGAATTTCAACATCGTCAATGCTGGTACCCCTGAATTTTTTATCTCCCTCAACCAATGCCTTGTTTAGGGAATGTGCAATTGGAAATATATCTTCCCAGTAATTTAAAAACATCGTCATGGTTACAGGCATATCCGGGTGCAGCCTGTCAGAATCGTATAACAAGCCATCTACCAAAAAAGCTAATTGCGCGTGATCTTCTTTTAAGTAAGAAACTAATTTCATTAATATAATTATTAAGGGCGCAAGGTAATTTATTTTATAAAGGCGACTTAGTTGAAAAATCTGAAAGAAATAATTGTGTAAATTTTAATGATTTAATTTAATACGGATATGTGATTTTTTATATTTGTTTTATCTTTACACAAAGAAAATATCTATATGAAATTCGATAAAATTCATAACAAAGGTCAGGCGCGAATTTTTAGAAATCAATACCTCGAAAGATTTGTTACAAAAACACATCCCCTGGTAATCTGGGGTATTTACTTCCCATTTATAATTGGCCTTCCCTTGTATGCAGCGGCAAGATTCGGGTTTCGGGCCAGCGCCATTAGCGCTATTTTTTTGGGAGGCGTTTTATTCTGGACATTTTTTGAATATATCATACACCGCTTTGTTTTTCACTGGATAAGTGAAAACCCACGCATGCAAAGGTTTGCCTATATTTTGCATGGAAACCATCATGAATTTCCCAGGGACCGCCAGCGCTTGTTTATGCCTGCTGCACCAAGCCTCATTATATCTTCAATGGTGTTTTTGATTATGTTTGGATTGATGGGCGTTAATGTGCTCGTATTTTTCCCGGGGTTTATTTTAGGATACCTGCTTTATGCAAGTATGCACTATGCAATACACGCCTGGAACCCTCCTTTCAAATGGATGAAGCCCATCTGGCGCAATCATCATTTGCATCATTATAAAAACGACGAAAAAGGGTTCGGCGTAAGTTCGCACATCTGGGATAAAATTTTCGGAACGGCATTCGATCTGAAGAAAGAAAAAGAAGATAAAGAAGCGGTAGGGAAGCTTATGTTTAAACGACGCGACGTTCAAAAAACCTTTCGATAGGTTCTGTGTACTTTTTCACGAACGGCACCTGTTGCTTCATGTAACGCCAGCATTTTTTATTAAAATCACCTACCCATGCAAGCTCTGCCTGGGTGATCGTATTTCTTGATACCACTTGGCATAAAAAAGTTTTGTGCCGGATCAAAAACCGATTCAATGTCATCATCGAGGGGAGAAATAAAGTCGGGATCACTTTATATAAAGAGCGTGGAAGTAAAAGGAATTCCTTCCCGGTTTTTTATCGTTAACTTCTACAACAATTATGTATATAACTAAGATACAAAATCACTTGTTTACCAGCTATCATCAGGGCCGGGTTTGTCCCCGTCACTGAATTGCTTTTTCATCGCTGATTTTTGTAGTTGCCTGCTGATAATAAGGTCTGCAATTATTGAAGCAGAATCGACATCAGCACGTGACCGCAGGAGTTGTTTCAGTTTTTTTTCATCTACATCTATCCTGTAAAGAAGTTGCACTAAAGCATCAAAATCATTATTGATCAATTCGTTGATCAAAGAAATTAATTGTTCCCGAATTTCCCCTGGCTGTGTGTTCTCAAGCGTATTTGTGGCTGCAACAATTTTATCAGGAATCGATTTGGGTTTACCGGGTCGCATCTGGCACGAATCTAACGAAAATAGGGATGGGCTTTTTTCTTATTCCAACACTAATATTTCTCCAACACCCCTAACCCAAATAAAGCAAAATCATATTTTACCGGATCGTCATTATCAAATTTTCTCAATTCATTGGTTAATTCCAGCGCCGCCTGCCAGTCAACCGGCTTTCTTTTCAATAAATCGAAGTGCCTCGCAGCTCTTGCCACATGCACATCTACAGGGCAAATTAATTGTGAAGGAGAAATTTTTTTCCATATTCCGAAATCAACTCCCTTATTATCATTACGAACCATCCACCTCAGGTACATGTTTAATCTTTTACAGCTTGAATTTTTTGCGGGTGACGCAATATGTTTTCTTGTTCTTGCCGGTACATCTTCCAGGGAAAAGAAATATTCATAAAATGAATTTAAAGAGGCTTCAACTATATTGCCTCGCTGCTGTAGGGTTCTATTGTTGAAAAAGGCAACTTCCAATGAATTATGTTTTGAATAATGAAATTTAAAGAATGAAATGAAATACAAAAGATCGGTATCGTTAAAAGTGCGGTGACAAAATCTTTCTAATTTTTTAAGATCCTCAACCTTATGATTCATGCAAAAATCATAAGGCGCGTTGCCCATTAATTGTAGAAGCAATTTGCATTTATTTATTATGGTTTTACGGGTACCCCATGCAAAGACAGCGGCAAAAAAACCGGCAATTTCTATATCTTGTTTTTTTGAAAATAAATGGGGGATGCAAACAGGATCATCTTTAATAAAAGAGAGATTATTAAATTCCAGGACTTTTTTATCAAGAAATTGTTTTAAGTCAATTACTATATTCTTTTTTTCCATTCCCGCGGATTTCTTGAATGATGAAATATAGCAATGATTTGAATTTTTGAATCAAACACTCTGTAAATAAGATTATATGGGAAAGTCTTAATTTTTGCAGATCGGATATCTTTATAAATAAAAGAATATGCCTTGGGATTTTGTTGTAATAATTCAATTTTCGAATCAACCGATGCTTTAAAGTCTTCTCCGAAACCTCTCTTAACAGTTTCATACCAAAAAAAGGCTTGTAATGCCTCTACTTCAGCAGCAAAAGTAAATTCAACCGCAAAACTAATCACGCATTTTCATTTTAGCTTTCACTTCTTCCCAGCTTATAACTCTTTCAGGATGGTTTGTGATTTCGTCTATTCGCCTATCTAATTCTGCTTCAATATTTTTTTGCGATATTTTATCTCCTAACAAATCATTATCAATCCTATCCCACAAAGCCTCAATAAGATCCAATTTTTCCTCTACAGGCAAATTTAAAAGTTCATCCCTATTGTATCCCATTTTTTCATTTTTTACAATTTACAAAAATTCTTTCTTATTAAGCCTACCCAATCGCTCCTTCCAGGTCAGCAATCAAATCATCCCCATCTTCAATACCTACGCTTAATCTCATCAACGAGTCTACCAGGCCATTTTTCAGTCTCTCGTCACGTGGAATGCTTGCATGGGTCATACTCGCAGGATGGCCAATGAGGCTCTCAACGCCACCAAGGCTCTCAGCCAATGAAAAAAGTTTGGTAGAAGAAAGTACTTTGTTGGCAGCTTCCATACTGTCATCTTTAAGTGTAAAGCTCATCATTCCACCAAAGCCACGCATTTGTTTTTTTGCGACTTCGTAATTGGGGTGATCTTCAAATCCACACCATAAGACTTTGTCAACTTTTGGATTTTTTTTCAACCAGTGTGCAATTTTTTCACCGTTCTCGCAATGCCGCTGCATTCTTATATGAAGTGTTTTCAATCCTCTTAAAATTAAAAAACAATCCTGGGGGCCCGGTACGGCGCCACTGGCGTTTTGTATAAAAGAAAGCTTTTCATTTAAAGATGAATCATTCATTATTAAACAGCCATGAACCACATCGCTGTGACCACCTAAATACTTGGTAGCTGAATGCAAAACAATGTCTGCGCCAAGATCTAAGGGATTTTGCAAATAAGGAGAGGCAAATGTATTATCAACACAAACCATGATATCGCTTTTTTTTGCAATAGAAGCCACTGCTTCAATATCAGTAATGTTCATCATGGGATTGGTGGGCGTTTCTGTCCAGATGAGCTTTGTATTTTGATTAATATGTTTTGAAATTTCGTTGGCATCTTCCATATTTATAAAATGAAATTTCAAGCCATATTTTTCAAATATTTTTGTAAACATCCTGTAAGTGCCGCCATACATATCATTGGCTGCTATTACTTCATCTCCCGGGTTTAAAAGTTTTATAACTGCATCCGTAGCTGCTGAGCCGCTTGCAAAACAAAGCCCATATTTTCCGTTTTCGATTGCTGCGAGTGCGTTTTGTAAAACATCACGGGTTGGGTTTTGAGTCCTTGCATATTCATAACCTTTGTGGTTGCCAGGGCTTTCCTGCACATAAGTCGATGTTTGATAAATGGGCGTCATGATAGCGCCTGTTGAAGGATCCGGTTCTATGCCGGCGTGAATTAATTTAGTTGCGAGTTTCAAATGATTATAGGTTTTAGTTCCGGTTACGGGAACGTTTTTGATTTGAAAATAAAAAATAATTAAAATACAATAGGTAAAGATACTTTCACATCTTCCCAATATACCTCCATATCTGCTCCTGCGGAAGATTTGTCAAAAACTATTGTCATTGCTTCGGTGATTTCATTTCTAGTTACAGGTACATCCATTCGAAGGATGTCTTTCAATTGATCATAACGGAAACTTCCCCATATATCGGTTTCCGTATTCACAATCAGGGTCCATTTATCATGGAAAGGAATAGCGTACAATGTATAACGGCCTTTCTTAATTTTCCTGCCATTGATCTTTACATCTTTAAAAAATTCAATTTCTGTCGCTTCGTTGGCACCCAGCCTCCATACCTTTCCATACTCCTGCAGATCCCCAAAAATCTTACGGCCGTTAAGCTGTGGCCTGCTATAAATAAGCCGCATTACCATTGGCTCCGTTGCCTTATCCTCTATTTTAAGAATGGGATAGTTAACAGGATAATAGCTCATATCCATAGGAGATTTATCGAGAGCCGGAAGATCGGAAGAATTAAATTGTGCTGATACCCGAATGCTTATTATCAAAAGAATTATTACAACAATTTGTCTCATACCTTTTTCTGATTTACAAATATAGACGGAATTAGCCAGCCAAAAGGTTGCTTATATTATCAACGGCAAACTTCTTTAATGCGGGAAAAAAATCCAGGTAGCAATTTTCAAGCTCGTGATAATATTGATTAAAAATCTCAAACGCAACCGCAGATTCATTCAAATAAGCCGCCCTGTGTACGAGTCCCTCAAAGCTTTTTCGAATACCTTCCTTCAACCGGTAATTATAAAACCAGTTTTGAGATTTCATGTAAGGAAACATTTTTCGAAAGGAGGGAGGATATAAGGAAAAATTTATTTCAAGCGACTCATAAACCTCCTGAGAAAAAGTTTCAAGGCCACCATACATTTTAAACTGATCTTCATCGCGGGCGAGAAAATGGTCGTATACTACATCAATAAAGGCACCGGAATATAAGCGATATTGTGGCCTGAAAAAGCTTTTTGCCATTGCCGTTGTGGGGTGGTTATCTGTAAAAGTATCTATTAACCGGTGCAAATGAATTCCCTTCTGAATTCCGGGTGGGTAATCAAATTTGGCTTTACCTTTTACAAAATCACTGATCATATTTCCCGCAAGAATATCAGTTTTATTGAAAGAAAGAAATGCATGTGCCAGGTAATTCATCACCAAAAGTAACGTCATTCATTGCTAAGAATCCGTTAAGATGAAACACTTTAAATTATTGGCATATAATTTTCATCCTATAAAATAATTTATTCAATAAAAATAATTATTATGGATACCGAAAAAATATCACAACCGTCGCTGGGTAGTAATGAAGTTGGTACGGAAACAAATGACACTCATATTACAGGCGTCTCTTCCGGAACCGGCACCCAGCTTCATATTGCTGCAAAAAGTGGCAACAAGCATAGGAAAAATGTTAATGATGATGAAGAAGTTGTAAGGAATCAGAATGGGGAAGAAGAATTTTTAAAGTCAGATGAAACTGACGAGTAGCAAAGGAATCTGTTATTAATATTTTTGGGCAGGCATATAGCCTGCCCTTTTTTTAAAGCTAAATATGTTGTAGAATAATTTCCTCAGAGTTTACACATTAAAATATGTAGAAGATAATTTAGAAATAAATTTATAAAAAACTAACATAAAAAAAAATCGAAAAAAACCCCAAAAAAATAAACTCAATGAACAGTGTTGCAGAAGAAATTCCAAAGGTTTCTAAAAAGAAATTAAAAAGTATCATAAATGACGAAGAGAAAACTGCAAGAGCGGCTAATCTTGTATACGTAACAGATAAGGAACCCGGCATTGAGCGAATGAGAAGTAACGATAAGTTTGAATACTATTATAAAGAAGAAAAAATAAAAGATGATGAAGAATTACTCAGGATAAAGCATTTGGTAATACCTCCCGCGTGGACCAGGGTGTGGATTTGCAAAAAAGAAAACGGACACCTCCAGGCTACCGGGTTTGATGTAAAAAACCGGAAACAATACAGGTATCATCCACACTGGAATTCATTACGCAACCATACAAAGTTTTACAGGCTTATCGATTTTGGGAAAACGCTTCCTGTTATGCGGCTACAACTTGAAAAAGATATAAGCATACCCGGATTGTCTTCAAAAAAAGTACTTGCTGCAGTAGTGAGCTTAATGGAAAGAACGAATATAAGAGTTGGCAATAGCTTCTATGAGAAAACTTATGGATCTTTCGGGCTTACTACATTAAAAGATAAACATGTAAAATTTAATGGCCATTCGGTAAGTTTTGCTTTTGTTGGCAAAAAAGGAGTGTCTCATAATATTACGCTTAAAAATAAAAAGCTTGCAGGAATTATTAAAAAATGCAGGGACATCCCGGGAAAAGAATTGTTCCAGTTTTATGATGACGATGGAAAACATCATTCAATTGATTCCGGTTTTGTAAATAATTATATCAGGGAAATAAGTAATGCAGACTTTACAGCAAAGGATTTCAGGACATGGGCGGGTACCGTGCAGGCTTTTCTTGCTTTAAAATCAATAGGATGCTGCGATACACAGGCAGAAACCAAACGAAGAATTGTTGAAGCCCTGGACGTAGTTTCAGAACAATTGGGAAATACCCGCACAGTATGTAAAAAATATTATGTTCATCCTCTCATACTTTCTTTGTACGAAAGCAAAAAGCTGGAAAAATATATTAAAAAGCTGGATGAAATTGAAAAAAACGATAACAAAAGCGATCTTTCACCCGAAGAGAAAATCGTGATGAAAATTTTGCAGTCCAACTAAAAAAAACTTTTAGTAAATTGGATGCTCCATGTTTTCAATCCACAAAAAAAACGAAAGCGGTTTTGAAAAAGTCATCTTAAAAGATAACGAGACAAATACGTATGCAACAATACTCCCGGGATGCGGTGCCATTCTTCATGAATTTGTTTCAAACAGTAACGGCCGGGTTCTTAATGTTATTGACAGTTATGCTTCTGCAGATGATTTTAAAAAGCATGTCGAAACCAAAGGATTTTTAGGATGCAAGCTATCCCCTTTTGTGTGCCGTATCAACCGGGGTACCTATCACTTTGGAGGCGAAAAATATACCATTGAAAAATTTCATCTTGGTAAAAATGCGTTGCATGGCGAGTTGTACGATAAACCATTTCTCATCGTGGGCGAAACCTCCAACGAACTTCATGCTTCCGTGACTATGCAATATGAATACCGGGCTGAAGATCCGGGATATCCGTTCAATTATGATTGTATGGTAACCTGGCAATTGCAAAACGACAACAAACTTTCTGTAACTACGGAATGCATCAATAGAGATGAAGGATTGATTCCAATGCAGGACGGGTGGCATCCTTACTTTAATTTGGGTGACGTGGCCGATGAATTACAACTGGAGTTTCAATCGAATGAGATGGTTGAGTTTAATAGTGAATTAATTCCGACCCAAAACCTTATTAAATACACGGGGTTCAATTCTCTCAAAAAAATTGGAACCGCATTTTTGGATAATTGCTTTACCTTAAACATGGATGCATGTCAGCCAATGTGTGTGTTGCGAAACCCGGCAAAAAAAGTTGAAATAGAAATTCACCCGGAGAAGTCTTATCCTTACCTGCAGATTTACATACCTCCGCATCGTAAAAGTATCGCCATAGAAAATATCAGCGGGGCGCCTGATGCATTCAACAATGGGATGGGATTTGCCACTCTCGAACCCGGAACATCAATTTTATTTAAAACCAGTTACAAAATTACTCATCTAAAATAATTCTATGTCTGCAATTGCATCTCAGGTGAAAAAAGCTTTCGGCGAGATATTCTTGCAGCAGCAGCCTCATATATATTTTTCGCCCGGGAGAATTAATCTTATTGGCGAGCATATTGATTACAATGATGGTTTCGTAATGCCGGCAGCCATTGATAAAGGAATTCATTATGCAGTTTCCTTAAATGATACCGATCAAATAAATTTTTATTCCATAGATTTTGAAGAAGCATTATCAGTAAAAATTACGGAAATAACAAGAATAGACGGCTGGAAAAATTATGTACTGGGGGTTGTGAATGAATTTCAATTATTGAATCTTCCTGTTAAGGGATTTAATTGTGTATTTGGCGGAAACATTCCAATTGGTGCCGGGATGTCCTCTTCTGCGGCTCTCGAAGGAGGGCTTGCGTATGCACTTAATGCACTTTACAACTTTAAACTAACCAGGAAAGAACTGGCATTGCTTTGCCAGCGGGCGGAGCATAATTTCCCCAACGTGCAGTGTGGCATTATGGATCAATATGCCAATATGATGGGTAAAAAAGACCATGTGATCCTTTTGGATTGCATGAATGTAACTCATACCTATTTGCCGCTTCAGTCAGCTGGATATAAAATAGTTTTAATCAATTCAAAAGTGCATCATTCCCTCGCCTCATCAGAATACAACCGCAGGCGAATTGAATGCGAGGAAGGCATGATGATAATGAGACATGGAACGAAAATTCGTTCGTTCAGGGATATAACCAAAGCTGAAGACCTGTTGGAATTTAAAGGCAAAATGGGTGAAGAGGTTTACATGCGCTGCCTGTATGTTGTAGAAGAAATTGCAAGAACACAAAAAGCCGCCGAACTTTTAAAAGGCAATAATATTGAAGCTTTTGGAAAGCTGATGTTTCAAACGCATGAAGGGCTTAAAAATATGTACCAGGTGAGTTGTAAGGAACTCGATTTTCTGGTTGATTGTGCCTCCGCCAATAAAGACGTGGCCGGTGCAAGGCTTATGGGTGGGGGGTTTGGAGGTTGTACTATCAATATTGTAAAAGAACATGGTATAAAGAAATTTTTATCAGAAACGTTAGTGGCCTATAAAAAAGAATTTGATATCGATGCAGAGGTGTATGAAGTAAATGTGGTCGATGGAACACATGTGGTGAATGGTGAATTGTGAATGGTCATTAGTCAATGGTCATTAGTCAATGGTCAATAGTGATAGCGAAACAAATTCGTTTAAATTCGTGTAACCTGCCTGACGATAGCCAGGTTCATGGCTATTTTTTTTTTAAAGTAATCCGTGGAAATCTGTGCAATCCGCGGCTTTTTTTTCCTAAAAAAATTCGTTAAAATTTTCGTAATTCACGGCTGCTCCTTTCACGTACGAATTCGCGGCTTACACCCTCACATAAAACTTTTTCCTATCCATCCACCAAACAATCACCCAATAAAACACAATCATGCAAATCGCATAAAATAATGAACCGTTTTTCAGATTAGAAGAAAAAAGCGGCTTACAAATGTTTTCATAAAACCATCCGAAAGGAGAAATGTAACCAGGTTTTCCCAACGCATCTGCTGAAGGGATCCTTATAAGCCCCAGCAGCCGTGGCAATAAACCGCTTAATACAAAAATGAACAACGGGTTCTTCCCAAACACATCAAAGAACTTGCTCCACCAGCCCCGATGATTTTTAAATTCAATCATATAGGTCATTACTGCGAGAATAACCATAGCAAGCCCCGTGGTGTACACTGTATACGAGCTTGTCCATATTTTTTTGTTAAGAGGAAATACCATATCCCACGCATATCCTGCAAAAAGAAATACTGCACCTGCAACGAATAGCCCGTTTACCATTTCAGGTGTTTTACCCTTTTTTATGATATAATCACCAACCAAATATCCAAAGATTACCTGTACAACAGATCCAAAGAGGCTCATGAAACCTTCAGGATCAAATACAACAGCTTGCCCGTTGCGTATTTCACCATGGTACATATGTGCCTCTCCCAAAATTGCCTTGTCCACATTAGTCCCAAACCAGCCTGTTAAGCTAAATGGGTCTGCAGGGTTTCCGGCAACACATAAGAACCAATAGCCCAGAAGAATTGCACCGGCAGCAACAAATGCTCCGCGAATCTTCAGAAAATAAATAATTACAGATGCAAAAAAATAAGCCAGGGCAATTCGTTGCAATACACCCAGGATCCTTACTCCTGCCGGATGTCCTTCAGCATCAAGGTAACTCCATTGTTTAAATACAATGTGATCATTATCCCATTTTACAAATGGCATCCAGTTAAGCATCAGCCCTATAAAAAAAATAAGCAATGTCCTCTTAATAATTTTTCTCCAGAATACTGCCGGGCCTGCAGCTTCAAGCCTTGGCATTACAAAAGCCAATGCATTTCCTACAGCAAAAAGAAAAAAAGGAAAAACCAGGTCGGTGGGAGTAACCCCATGCCATAAGGAATGATCCAATGGTGCATAAATATGATCCCAGTTTCCCGGGTTATTCACCAAAATCATAAGGCAAACAGTAGCCCCCCGGAAAACATCGAGCGAATAAAAGCGTTCCTTCATTTTTTCCGGTTTGACTGAATTGGAAATGTGCTGTGGATATTTTTAAATAATGCTGGCGTCAAATACAATAACGAATGTACAGAAATGTTGAGTAAAGGAAGAATGTGGATTTTGCAAAAATTATAACTATGGCGCTACTCATGTAAGCTAAGGCCTATTACAATTCATTTTCTTAGTATCATTTTCCCGATGCTACCCTATTGCGGTAACCCGCTTTCTTTTTGATGATAGCATTTCCTCGGGGACTGAATTACAAATTTCCTCTTTCAAAATATCCACCATTCTTTGTTTAACAAAATGCCGGTAAGTGACAATGCTTATTTCCCGCACAGGAACCTGCGGCTTAAAATGTCTTACAAACTTCTTGTCCTTTGTACTTAACTCCTTCAACGCAAGTTCGGGGAGTATAGTGATACCATTATTTGTATCCACCATTTTTTTTAAAGTTTCAATACTACCCGCTTCGTATTCAAGGTTACTTGTTTCCAATCCCTTTTTTCTTAGCTCACATAAATTTAAAATTTGCGTTCGCAGGCAATGGCCTTCTTCAAGCAGCCACAGATGATTGGTATCAATATCTCCCGGAATTAAAAACTTCTTTTTCATTAGCTTTTCATTCCGCGATGCATAAACGACAAATTGTTCGTAATACAAGGGTTGTTCCTTTAATGCCTCATTATTCAGCGGCGTGGCAAGTATTCCCACATCCAGGTGATGATCTTTCAGCTTTTCAATAATCTGTTGAGTAGTGAGTTCGGTAATTTTAATTTTTAGCCGGGGGTATTTTTGTAAAAACGAATTTAGAAATAAAGGCAACAGGTAGGGTGCAACTGTTGGTATAATTCCCAATTTCAGTTCTCCATTTATTTCGCCCTTTAACTCGTGTATAATTTCTTTCATGCGCTCTGCTTCCTGCACAATAATTTTCGCCTGCGCTATCACCACGATGCCCGTTTCGGTGGGTACCACGGGCTGCCTGCTCCGGTCAAAAATTTTGATGCCCAATTCATCTTCCAGCGTCCGTATCATCATACTTAATGTAGGCTGGGTAACAAAGCATTTTTCGGCTGCTTTTGCGAAATGCCTGTGTGTATCAACTGCCAATACATATTTTAAGTGCTGGATATTCATCTTTATAGAAATTATCAATATAAAGGTAGAAATTATCAATTTGATTTATCACAATCTATTCGTGAATTTTGCCATATTGCTTTTTTATAAACTAATCGAAGGTTTGACATTTAGCAATATAAAAATGAGACGCATTTATTTTATCCGTAACAACAACTTTGGATAAATTTTTGTTACGTGTTATTTACTAAGCGAATCATTCCCATTTCAACACGGTTGTTTTGTTTTTTGTGTTTCCGATAAAATCATATTCAATAATCATAAATAATCAATGACCATTAATACAATAACCATTAAATAATAAAAGCTATGGCTAAAAGTAAATCTAAACAACCGGCCACTACGGATAAAAAACTTGAAAACCTTACGCCGCATACAGAAGATGGGACGGGCCAGTTTCTAACGACCAACCAGGGATTAAAAATCAATGACAATCAAAATTCATTAAAGGCCGGGGAAAGAGGGGGAACTCTTCTCGAAGATTTTATACTTCGGGAAAAAATTACGCACTTCGATCATGAGCGCATTCCTGAACGTATTGTACATGCACGTGGCTCTGCGGCTCATGGCTATTTCCAGGTGTATAACTCCATGGCGCAATATAGCAAGGCAGGATTTCTGCAGGACCCCTCTGTAAAAACACCGGTTTTTGTAAGATTCTCTACTGTAGCAGGTTTCAGAGGCTCCGGTGACCTGGCCAGGGATGTACGTGGCTTTGCAGTAAAATTTTATACTGAAGAAGGCAACTATGATCTCGTGGGTAACAATATCCCGGTGTTTTTTATACAGGACGCCATCAAATTTCCCGATCTGATTCATGCGGTTAAACCGGAACCGCATAACGAAATTCCGCAGGCAGCATCTGCACATGATACCTTCTGGGACTTTGTATCGCTGATGCCTGAATCAATGCACATGATCATGTGGGCCATGAGCGACAGGGCAATACCAAGAAGCCTTCGTATGATGGAAGGTTTTGGTATCCATACTTTTAGATTTATTAATGCACAGGGAAAAGGATGTTTTGTAAAATTTCACTGGAAGCCATTATTGGGTGTTCATTCTGTAACATGGGATGAGGCTCTGAAAATAAATGGTAAAGATCCCGATTTTCATCGCCGTGACTTATATAATGCCATAGAAAACGGAGCCTTCCCGGAATGGGAATTGGGAGTACAAATTGTGCCCGAGAAAGATGAACATAAATTTGCTTTCGATCTTCTCGACCCTACTAAATTAATTCCGGAAGAAGAAGTTCCTGTACAGCGTATTGGGAAGATGACCTTAAACAGAAATCCCGATAATTTTTTTGCAGAAACTGAACAGGTTGCTTTTCATCCAGGCCACCTCGTACCAGGAATAGATTTTACCAACGACCCATTATTGCAAGGGCGTTTATTTTCTTATACTGACACCCAATTATCAAGATTGGGCAGTCCGAATTTTCATGAAATTCCGATTAACCGATCCATTAATACGGTTCATAATAACCAGCGTGATGGCCACATGCGTCAAATGATAAACAAAGGAAAGGTTAGTTACCAGCCCAATTCATTAGGCGGAGGCTGTCCTTTCCAGGCAAAGGCAGCAGAAGGTGGATTTACTTCATACGTTGAAAGAATCGATGCTAAAAAAGTAAGAGCAAGGAGCAAAAGCTTTTTCGATCATTTTAGCCAGGCAAGGTTGTTTTATATGAGCCAGTCTGAGGCCGAAAAAAATCATATTGTCAATGCATTAAGCTTCGAATTAGGCCATTTGGAAACCGAGGCAATAAGAGTACGAGTGGTAGGAATGCTTACGCAAATAGAGGGCACACTCGCGGCCCGTGTCGCAGATAATCTCGGTTTAAAAGTCCCTCCAAAACCACAGCAACCCATAAATCAAAGCTATGGTGCCGATACGAAACCTAAAGATGTTCAACCCGTTTTTGTACAGCAGGCGGTAGAAACTTCCGCGGCTTTAAGTATGGCCAATACAATTAAAGATACCATCAAAACGAGGCGGGTAGCTATCCTGGCAGCAAATGGTGTAGACGATTCTTTAATGAAAATGAAAGCAGCGCTGGAGTCGAAGGGAGCCCAAACAAAAATTATAGCACCAAAGCTCGGAAGTTTCAAAGGCCTGGACGGGAGCTTAATCAAAGCTGACCAGGCATTTTTTGGATCTGCATCTGTACTATTTGATGCAATATTTATTCCTGGAGGAGCCGCCAGCATTAGTGCTTTGAAAAATGAACCGGAAGTCATCCTCTTTATCAATGAAGCATACCGGCATTGCAAAGCAATTGCAGCTACTGCCGAAGCAATTGATCTTTTAGCATCAAC
>JBDTZL010000052.1:0-5551 GCA_040005125.1 Ginsengibacter sp. | reverse complement strand
TGAAGACTACATCGCCATTTTGAAAAGAGCATGGGATAAGTCATGGATCACCAATCATGGTGAACTGGTACAGGAACTGGAGCAAAAACTGAAGGATTATCTTCGGACGCAACATCTTTTATTTTGCAGTAGTGGCACAGTAGTTTTACAAATGGCTCTGAAAGCTTTGAACATAACCAAAGAAGTGATCACTACCCCTTTTAGTTATGTGGCCACAACTAATGTAATTATTTGGGAAGGCTGCAGGCCGGTGTTTGTAGATATTGATGCGGAAACTTTGTGCATTGATCCCAGTAAAATTGAAGCTGCTATTACAGAAAATACAGAAGCCATTTTAGCAACACATGTTTACGGCATCCCCTGTGATGTTGACAAAATCCAGGCGATTGCAGATAAGTATAAGCTTAAGGTTATTTATGACGGTGCTCATGCATTCGGGTGTGAATACAAAGGCAAATCCTTATTGAGCTATGGAGATCTCAGTACCTGTAGTTTTCATGCCACCAAAGTTTTTCATACCGTAGAGGGTGGTTGCATTATTGCAAAAGATGAAGCAATTACCAGGCAACTTTTTTTATACAGGGGTTTCGGACATGTAGGTGATGATTATTTTTCGATGGGCATTAATGGGAAAAATTCTGAAATGCATGCCGCAATGGGTCTTTGTATTTTGCCCAGGATGCCGGAAATAATAGCGGCAAGGAAAAAAGTATTTGAAGCATATAACAACCTATTGGATTTTAGGAAAATACAACAACCGGTTTTCAAAAGAAATTTACAATATAATTATTCATACTATCCTGTTATATTTCAAAGCGAAGGGGTTTTATTGAAAATAAGAGACACCTTGTTGCTCAATGATATCTCCACAAGGAGGTATTTTTACCCTTCTTTAAATCGATTGCCATTTCTTGCCGGAACGCAATCATGCCCCGTTTCAGAAGATATTTGCCCGAGAGTCCTGTGTCTGCCCCTATACACCGATTTACAGGAAACTGATATAAGCATGATTGCATCAATAATAAAAAATTCACTAAAATGACATTGGCTATAATGCAGCCTTACATATTTCCCTATCTTGGATATTATCAATTGGTGAATGCAGTGGATACTTTTGTATTTTTTGATGATGTAAACTTTATTAAGAAGGGTTGGATAAACCGAAACCAGTTACTTCAACAAGACCAGGCTTTAAAATTTACTATTCCACTTTTAAATGCCAGCCAGAACAGAGTGATAAATGAAATTGAGCTGTCTGACTTTGGAAAGTGGAGAAAATATTTTCTTAGGTCGGTCGAATTGAATTATAAGAAAGCCCCTCATTTTGTTTTTGTATTTGACTGGCTGAATGAATTTTTCTTAAAAGACTATTTATTTATAAGCGACCTGGCATCTGAAAGTGTAAAGTCCGTTTCGAAATTACTGGAATTACAGACGCGATTTGAATATTCAAGTACCCTGAATTATAAAAATACCAACGAACAGAATGGCGAGCAAAAAATACTTAAGATCTGTAAGATCTTAGGCGCTGATAAATATATCAATCCTAAAAATGGTAAAGAATTGTACAACACACAGCAGTTTGATGCATCGAATATTCAGCTAAACTTTATTAATATGGGAGAGGTAGTTTATACCCAGTATAAGAAGGATAAATTTGTACCGGCTTTGTCAATTATAGATATATTAATGTTTAACAGCATTCAGGAAACAAATGAACTGCTTGCTAAATTTAATTTGAATTAGGAATTACAATGAAACTACATAAAGTATTGAAAGACTCATTCAATGTGAGCGAAACAGAAATGTCAGACGATGTAAGATTAATGAGCTATGGGGAATGGGATTCAATGTCACATATGTTCTTTATAACTAAACTTGAGGAGGCATTCGAAATAGAACTTACAGGTGATGAAATTGCAGATATGCAAACCATAGGAGATATAAAAAAACTACTTATTTCTAAAGGAAAAGAAGTGTAATGGAAATATCGCAATCAAGAGTTTTAATTACAGGAGGGGGTAGGGGAATAGGCAATTTTATTGCAAATGGTTTGACGCAAAAATCTGCCAGGATTATAATTGTTGACAAAGATGGACAATTATTAAATGATTTACCTGAACAGGAAAATCTTTTAAAATATCAATGCGATCTTACTGATCCTTTAGCTGTTGAAGCACTGATTGAAGGTATTTTTAAAAACGATGGTGGTGTAAATGTGTGTATCAATAATGCAGGAATTATCCATAGCGAGCCCCTGGTTAATATCTTGTCGAGGGAAGAAAAAAAACATAACATTACCAATTGGAAAAAAGTAATCGATGTAAATCTAAATGCAGTTTTTTATGTTACATCCAACGTAGCAGAGAAGATGGTATTAAACAAACAAAAAGGTGTAATCATCAATATTAGTTCTATCTCTGCACAAGGCAATGTTGGGCAATCGGCATATTCTGCTTCAAAAGCTGCCATAGAAGCCTTAACCAAAACATGGAGTAAGGAATTGGGCATGTTTAAGATCAGGTGCGCCTGTATAGCACCTGGATTTTTTGATACTCCGTCAACAAGGGAAAGCCTTACAGAAAATATGCTTTCCAAATGGCAAAAATCTGTTCCGGTCGCAAGATTAGGTGAGCTGAAAGAACTTTTATCTGCAGTAGAATTTATAATAGAAAATGACTATTTCAATGGTAAGGTTCTCGCTTTGGACGGTGGCTTAAATCTTTAATAAAGTGGACTATCAATATAATTTAGGGCTGAAGTTTTATGAAGTAACTGCAAAGCATGGAAATAAAACAGCCCTGCAATATCCATCAGGAGATACTTATACATATACCCAAATGAATAGCCTGTCAAATAAAATTGCAAGGCTGTTATTGGCTAAAGGAATTGTTAAAGGAAACGTGGTAGGCATTTTTAATGATAAATCTCCCTATGCATTTTCTTTAATGATCAGTTGTCTGAAGATAGGGGTGATTTATACCAACCTGGATACTAGCAGCCCCTGGCCAAGGCTCGAAAAAATAATTACTACCTGTCTTCCCAAAATAATATTTTTTGATTTTGTAAATTTTCCGGTAAAAACAGATGTAAACCAAAATCTGCCAATGATTGAGTGTGTGGAAATGCAGGATAAAAATTTTGCAAACTTGTTTGGTATTTATAGTGATGAAGATCTTGAAAATACATTTGGAATAGATGGGAACCACCCGGCTTACATTATGTTTACTTCAGGATCTACAGGTTTTCCAAAAGGTGCAGTTATGAGCCATAGCAATGTTTTAAATTTTATACAATGGGCAAAACAAACTTTCAATATAACCGAAGAAGATATTTTAACCAATGCCAATCCTGTTTATTTTGATAATTCTGTTTTTGATTTCTATACCTCGATGTATAACGGTGCAACACTTGTTCCGCTTGCAAATGATTTGGTTAAAAATGCCAGGAATCTTGTTCAGGCCATCAATCATTCGGGCTGTACAATTTGGTTTTCGGTGCCATCCTTACTGGTATATCTTTTAACTACAAAGTCTCTTTCAAAAAATGATTTTATATCAATCCGGAGTATTTCATTTGGAGGTGAAGGGTTTCCAAAAAATAAATTGAAACAATTATTTGACTTATTTGGAGACAGAATTACTTTATGTAATGTATATGGCCCTACAGAATGTACCTGTATTTGCTCATCTTATATTATTACCCAAAAGGATTTTGAAAACATGAATGAGTTAGCGCCGTTGGGATACATGGCGCCAAATTTCAGTTATGAAATATTGCCACTGCATGAGCGCAGCCAGGGCTACGGAGAATTAGCGCTTATCGGGCCATGTGTTGGGTTAGGCTATTATAACGATTTTGAGAGAACAGCTAATTCATTCGTTCAGAATAAAAAAAGCTTATTTTCCCAGGTAATGTACAAAACCGGGGATGTCGTAGAGAAAGGGAATAACGGATACCTCTATTTTAAAGGCCGGGTAGATAATCAGGTAAAACACATGGGATACCGCATTGAACTGGAAGAAGTGGAAGCTGCTTTTAGCACGCTGTCATATATTAATGAAGTTGGTGTTATCTATGAAAAGGTAACTACTGATCTTGGGCAAATAAAAGCATTTGTGCATGTTTCTGATGCCACCAAAGATGAAAGAAATATTCTCGATGATATAAAAAATTTGCTTCCTTCGTACATGATTCCAAAAAAAGTACTGATACTACCTCTTTTACCCAAAAATAGTAATGGAAAAATTGACCGTAAACAATTAGCCCAGTTAAAATGAAAAAAGATCTCGTAATATTTGGTATTGGCAAAATAGCTGAAGTAATTTTTTATTATGCCAAAGAAGAATGTAGCTTTAATGTGGTAGCTTTTTGCGTGGATGAGCCATTTAAAAATGTTGAACATTTTCACGGTTTACCCGTGGTACCGTTTGATAAAGTTGTACAGGAATTTCCACCTTCTGCAAATGATATGTTTATTGGAGTTGGCTATCATGATCTTAACAGGTTGCGTGAAGCCAGGTGCACTGATGCTATTAGTAAAGGTTATAAGCTTGTGTCAATTATCAGCCCTTTAGCTAATGTGCCTTCAAGTGTTATCACAGGCTGTAATTGTTTTATTATGCCTCCTGCAATCATTCATCCATATGTGACAATAAAAAATAATGTTTTTATTTGGAGTGGGGCAATGGTGGGCCATCATTCAGTAATAGAAGATAACTGCTGGCTTACCTCATCCTGCAATATTTCAGGTAATGTACATTTGGGTGCCAATACATTTATGGCTGTAAATGCCACCATTGGTCACAGTGTTTCACTGGGAAAAAATTGTTTTATCGGTGCAAATGTATTGGTTACAAAAAACCTGGAAGATGAAAAAGTAGTTATCGTTGAATCTACAAAACCAATCAGGTTGAACAGCAGCCAGTTTTTAAAGATATCCAACTTCAGCAATTTATAAGTTGCCTCAATCTATTATTGATAAAAAATTTGTTTTTGCCGGTAATCGGTTTTTTGTATTGAGAGAAATGCTTAAAGCCAAATTAAATCTCATTAAAATTTTTGCAGTACCTGGATCATATCTTGAAAAAGAATTAAATGAAAGTAAAATTCTGTATAGCATTTTACCAGATAAGAAATCTTTCATTGAAGAATTAAATAATTTGCACTTTGATTTTTTTATTGCTAACGGATTGCCACATATTTTACCAATCAAGCAACTTACCAAAGATTCAGACAAAGCATTCATCAATATACATCCATCATATTTACCCGACTTGCAAGGTAAAGATCCTGTTCCAGCTGCTGTTCTATTTGGGAGGGATTCCGGTGCTACCTGTCATTATATGAATGATAATATAGATAATGGAGATATCATCCAGCAGGTTAAAATAGAATATACAACTGAGCTTGATTGCGCATTACTCTACCAGCTAAGTTTCATTGCTGAGAGAGACGTTTTTGTAAAATCCTTAAACACAGCATTTCTAGCAATAAGAAAGCAAGATTCATCTGATAGATATATAAATTATAAAATAAAAGATAGTGACCG
>JBDTZL010000048.1:0-1680 GCA_040005125.1 Ginsengibacter sp. | reverse complement strand
AATAAATCACACTAGTGTCGTGACATACATAAATTGACTAATATCCCACAAAGACGCAAAGGGCATTAAGAAAAAGCAGTTTTGTGTTCTTTGAGTCTTTGCGGGAAAAAATGTAGCGCCAAAAGATTGTTGACAGGACACTAGTTGACAACTCTTATTTTTTTTGAGTTGAATATCATTTAGAAAATGAGAGAAAAAACAAACATAGCAGGCAACAGATGGTAGCTCACAGCCAAAAGAAACTGTGAATGAAAATTTATCCCGGCAAAAAAATGTTTAAAATCTTCAATCAGCACAACAGTAAAGGTATAAAACCAAATCGCCTTACAATGATGAACACACCTCGTTAGCTTTTACTATTTGCCATTATTCCATTCATTATTTTTTCTATCCACGTCGGGCAATACACTTTCCGGATCAAGTATTATTTTCTCTATTTTCCCGGCTGATGGATATTTAAAAATCCAGGTATCGCCACGCTGCCATATTTCGACCGGTAATTGCAAGCTTTCCGACTTACCGTTAGTTTGAATAATTTTTATAATTACAGGTAAAATCATTTTGCCTTTGTTCACAATAGTTATCAGCGCTCCTTCTGATGGATTGTTGTCCACATATTTTACATCCGTGGCAGCCTGGTCTAATTTCCATGTTGTAAAAAACCATTCATTCCAGAACCAGTTTAAATCCTCCCCCGCCGCATTGTTTATACAATGAAAAAAATCGTAGGGTGTAGGATGTTTAAACGCCCATGCTTCTGTATATTTTCTAAATGCATAATCAAATCGTTCTTTACCAACCACCACCGTACGAAGTAAATTAAGGCCATAAGCTGTTTTGCCATAAAACTGGTAATGTTGTTTGGCATCCATCGCGTCAGACACCACCATCAGCGGGTCTTTGTAATGCATAAACGCATTATAATCGCGGGATCCGAAAAAACCATCATCAAAAAATGCCGGGTCATTTACATACTCCCCTTTATTAAAGAGGTCGGTTGCTATGTAGTTTATATACGTATTAAAGCCCTCATCCTGCCACATATATTTTCTTTCATTGGAACCAACAATCATAGGATACCAGTTATGCCCTATTTCATGCGCTATTAAAAACCACAAACGGGCCCTGGTTTCGCTGTAACTATTAAATATCATTCCTGGATATTCCATTCCGCCGGTTATTCCCGCGCTACTCACCGCTACATTCCAGGGATACTCGAAAAAGCTTTTTGAATATATTTCTATACTGGCTTTTAAATATTCAGTCGATCTTGTCCATGCGGTGTCACCAATACTTTCAACGGGATAGGCCGACATAGCAATCGCTTTACGGCCTGAAGGCAAATTTATTTTTGCTGCATCCCATATCAATCCTTTTGCGGCTGCCCATCCCACATCCCGGGTATTCTGCATAGAAAAATGCCAGGTCAGGTTTCCTTTGGTTACAGGGCGCGTAGAAGTTTTGCCCGCTTCATCTGCACCAACAATGGCAACGGTTTTATCACTGGCCGCGGCCAAAGCGAGTCTTTTTATTTCTTCTGCTGTTAATACTTCCGTCGCATTTTGCAAATCGCCTGAACCATACACGATCATTTCTGAAGGGGCGGTAATATAATAATCATAATCGCCATAATCGCAATAAAATTCCCCCAGGCCCATGTAAGGCAGTGTGTTCCATCCT
>JBDTZL010000167.1:0-18823 GCA_040005125.1 Ginsengibacter sp. | reverse complement strand
ACAACTAGCTACTAACATGTCGCTCCTACGGAGCTTGTATGATTGGTTTTCTTTTCTGCTGCTAACATGTCGCTCCTGCGAACTTGGATGATTGGTTTTCTTTCTGTTGCTGCCTTCTAATATGTCGCTTTTATGGAGCTAAATAAGGCGCTTGATTTATTTTATTACTATTTCGATTCTTCGGCTCATATGATATGTCGTTATTAAAATTCTTCTCTCAATCGGTATTTCAAGATGTCTGAGAAATATCGCGCACCTACGGGACCTCCCTAATCCAGCAAGATATTTTCTACCAATATTTTGCACCTGCGGCACAAAGAATATGGCTAAAGCCCCTGTTAAATTTAGCTCCAATATTTTAATAGTTAGCCTTGGGCCAATACGGTAGCTATTACAATTCCCGGCTCACTGTTCACCTTATTGCTCACTGCTCACTACTGCTGACTGCTCAGTACTCACACCTGACTACTCACCGCTCACATTTATACGTATAAAAAAAAATTGTTTGTAGTATAAAAAGATTATTTTTGTATTTTATAACCTGTTATGGATAATAAAATTACTTTAAGCTTTGATGAATCTGTTATTTCCAAGGCAAAAAAATATGCCGCGAAAAATAACATCAGCCTTTCACGCCTGATAGAATTTCTATTGAAAAAAGTTACTTCCGATAATTACAATTCATTGGAAGATTTCCCTATTTCAGATTGGGTGCACCAGGTTGCTGAAGGCGAAGCTGTTTACCAAACAAAAGGGCGAAGGACAAGAAAAGCCGCCAAAGAAGAATATTTTAAAACCAGGAAATGAGAATTTTTCTTGACGCTAATATTTTAATCTCCGTTTTAAATAAAGAATATCCGTTATTTACGTACACTTCCCGGATAATTAGTCTCGCAGATAAAAAAAAATTTGCCTTATTTACGTCACCGGTTTGTCTTGCTATTGCCTTTTACTTTGCCGAAAAAAAATATAAAAGCATTTTAGCAAAAACCAAAATTCAAATTTTGTGTGAACATATTAATATTGCATCTGCAAATAAAAGCACTGTTCTGCAGTCTCTTCAAAACCCTGCAATTAATGATTTTGAAGATGGGCTTGAATATTATTCCGCCGTTGAAAGCAAATGCGATTGCATCATTACAGAAGATATTAATGATTTTTATTTTTCAAAAGTTGAAGTATTGAGCAGTGAAAGTTTTTTTGAAAAGTATTTGTTTGGTAATTAGCTCTTTGGCCAGCCTGCTAATTAGCTAATTAATCCATTTTACCCTATTTTTGCCTCCCGAAAAATTAACAAATAACTGATATGGATAATTTGATTTACGTAATTCCGGCGATGGGTATTGTTGGCTTACTTTATACCTTTATAAAATTTGCGTGGGTAAATAAGCAGGATGCCGGTAATGAGAAAATGAAGGAAATCAGCACATATATTGCTGACGGCGCTATGGCTTTCCTTAAAGCCGAATATAAAATTCTTACGTATTTCGTAATCGTTGGCGCCTTATTACTGGGAATTATGGGTTTCACCAGTGCCAACAGTCACTGGAGTATTGCCCTGGCGTTTATAACAGGTGCAATAATGAGCGCCCTGGCAGGTTTCATTGGTATGCGGGTGGCTACTAAAGCCAACGTGCGTACGGCGCAGGCAGCTCGCACAAGTCTTGCACAGGCCCTGAAGGTTTCCTTTACCGGTGGTAGCGTTATGGGGCTTGGAGTGGCAGGCCTTGCAGTGCTTGGATTGGGTGGTTTGTTCATCATTCTATACATGACTTTCGTATCTGGTATACCTAACGGAACAGAAGAATATAAATTAGCTCTTGAAAAAGCAATCGAGATACTTACGGGCTTTAGCCTTGGCGCGGAAAGTATAGCTTTGTTTGCACGTGTAGGAGGTGGCATTTATACAAAAGCCGCGGATGTGGGCGCAGATCTTGTTGGAAAAGTAGAAGCTGGAATTCCTGAGGATGATCCCCGCAATCCCGCCACCATAGCCGACAATGTTGGTGATAACGTTGGCGATGTTGCCGGTATGGGAGCAGATCTTTTTGGCTCCTATGTTGCTACAGTTCTTGCGACAATGGTTTTGGGAAGAGAAACTTCTTCCCCTGATACCTTTGGAGGAATGGCTCCAATCTTATTACCAATGTTTATTGCTTCAATGGGAATTTTATTTTCAATTGCAGGAACATTCTTTGTAAAAATATCTGATAGCGGCGGGCTTCATACAGCGGTGGTACAAAAAGCGCTGAACATGGGCAACTGGGGTTCCATCGTTTTAAGCGCCATTGCTTCATACTTTTTAGTGATGTGGCTTCTCCCGGAAAATATGATTTTGAGAAATTATCATTTTACAAAATATGGTGTGTATGGTGCAATTTTCGTAGGGCTTGTTGTAGGAACGCTTATGAGCCTTATAACAGAATACTATACGGCGATGGGTAAACGCCCGGTTGTGAGCATCGTACGACAATCATCTACCGGCCATGCGACCAACATAATTGGCGGTCTTGCAGTAGGTATGGAAAGTACCTTGCTCCCGATTTTAGTACTGGCTTCAGGTATTTATATGTCTTACTGGTGCGCAGGATTGTACGGGGTTGCCATTGCAGCAGCAGGAATGATGTCAACCACTGCGATGCAATTGGCTATTGATGCATTTGGACCTATAGCCGACAATGCAGGTGGTATTGCAGAAATGTGTGAGTTGCCAAAAGAAGTACGGGAAAGAACGGATATACTGGATGCGGTGGGAAATACCACAGCGGCTACAGGCAAAGGCTTTGCAATTGCTTCTGCTGCATTAACATCGTTGGCTCTTTTCGCTGCATTTGTGGGTATTGCAAAAATTGACGGCATTGATATTTATCGTGCAGATGTGCTGGCCGGGTTATTTGTAGGTGGAATGATACCATATATATTTTCATCCCTGGCCATTCGCGCTGTGGGTGAAGCGGCAATGGCAATGGTAGAAGAAGTACGCAGACAGTTTCGCACTATTCCGGGGATAATGGAAGGCACCGGCAAACCTGAGTATGAAAAATGTGTTGCGATTTCAACGGATGCGTCCATAAAAAAAATGATGCTGCCCGGCGCCATTGCCTTAATATCTCCTTTAATTATAGGGTTTATTTTTGGCCCGGAAGTATTGGGTGGATTCCTGGCAGGTGCAACAGTAAGTGGCGTATTAATGGGAATGTTCCAAAACAATGCCGGCGGGGCATGGGACAATGCAAAAAAATCATTTGAAAAAGGTGCGGTTATAAATAATGAGACTTATTACAAAGGTTCTGAACCTCACAAAGCGTCTGTGACCGGTGATACAGTTGGTGACCCTTTTAAAGATACCTCCGGCCCCAGCATGAATATATTAATAAAGCTCATGAGTATAATCTCACTGGTAATAGCCCCTACCCTCGCAAAAATTCATCAAACCAGCATCGAAAAAAACAGGCAGCTTAAAATGGAAAACCTGAGATTACTTGAGGGAAGCACCGGTAGTATTAATTCCGGAAATCAAAAAAACGTTTGGCCCCTGGAAAGTAACAGTACCATAAACCGCAATACTATTGAAAGACATGTAACAAAACTATTCGATGCGCCGGAAGCAGGCAAACTCATTTATAAATCAACCTATTCTATTGCGACAGTCAATAACCGGCTTTATATTGATGGTACAAAAAAATCTCCCGAAGTTAATGACAGGTGGAGAAAATACTTTGACGGTAAAGGTGATTTTGTAACAGAACAAAGCTATCGATAACAGGGTACTGACTAATACGTTCAAACAAATTTTTACATGAGGCCAGGAAGATTAAATTTTCCTGGTTTTTTGTGCATGATACTGCCGCTTTTATTCACATGTATTACATTTGATAAAACAAAGAATTTCATTTTTTCTCATTTCAATTTGTTTCATGAATAATTCATACCACGTTTCCTTAGATGAAACAATTAAACTTCTGAATAAAGAAGAGAAAAGATTTGTGCAGGTAATGGAAGACGGCAAAATGACGGTTGAATATTATGCGCCAAAAAAAATTGACGGTCAGCAACCACACAAGAAGGATGAGGTATATATTATTGCTTCAGGCGATGCTGATTTTTATAGAAATGGGGAAACAATACGATGTAAGAAAGGTGATGTTATTTTTGTGCCCGCAAAAATGGATCACAGGTTCATAAATTTTTCAGATGATTTTTCAACCTGGGTAATTTTTTATGGAGAAGAAGTCTATTAATGGTTATTCATTAAGTGCCAGGCCATTTTGAATGGCCCCACACTTTCAAGGAATTAAAATTTTTAAAAGCTCCTTAATACCTTCGGTCGCAGATTTTTCTATTACATAAAAATTATGGTGTGGAGGAATATAGGGCGGTTGCTTGTCAATAATATATTTCGGAACATCGGCAGGAAGGTAATCTATTAAACCCGCTGCGGGATACACCTGTAGGGATGTACCCACCAAAACAAAAATATCAGCCCGGCTCATTATTTTTTTTGCTTCAATGATCATGGGCACCTGTTCATTAAACCATACTACCTGGGGCCTGAACTGGGTTTTATCAGGAGCCATATCACCCATATGAATATCATCTTTTATTTCGTAAAAAATATTTTCATCTTTCTGCCCGCGCATTTTAAAGATCTCTCCATGAAGATGCAATACATTTTTTGAACCTGCCCTTTCATGTAAATCATCTATGTTTTGCGTGACTACGGTTACATTAAAATATTCCTGGAGATCCGCAATTCCTTTATGTGCTGCATTCGGTAAAGCACCGGCCACTTCTTTTCTTCTCATGTTGTAGAAATCAAGAACCAGTGTTGGATTTTTTTTCCAGCCTTCGGGAGTGGCAACCTCGTAAACATCATATCCCATCCAGAGACCATCACTGTCACGAAAAGTTTTTAAACCACTTTCTGCGCTTACGCCGGCACCCGTAAGTACGACAAGTTGTTTCATTAGGCAAACTTACAATTTCTGTTTTGCTGCAACTACTTTCCATGAATGTCTTTTCCAAAGTATCCATATAAGAAACGCCAGCAGGCATAGAGGCCAGACAGATATAATCCCTAAGAAGATTTCAGCGATAAAATCAGCTCCTGTTTTGAATGCCTTTAACGTTCTTGCCAAAAATCCCGGAGAATCATCAGGTGGATTATAACCTGCAAGCGGCTGATAAAACGTGAGGTTGATAGTGCTATAAACAGATTGATGAGATAAATAATTTATTCTGCCGGATGCAGACTCCATCTCCTCCTGGATATTATTTATTTCACCCTGAACTTTTAAAACATCTTCCATATTTTTCGCCTGCTTTAAAAACTCAAGATATTTTAACCGCGTTTGTTCTTTCGCCTGGAGCCTTGATTTTGTATCCACCACTTCTCCCGTAACATCTTCGGTAGTGATCTTCTTTTCTATGGTTTTATCTGAATCGGATGGAAGCTGATTTAATAAAGATTCAAATTGCTCAACAGGTACCTTTATTGAAATGATCGATTCTTTTTTTTCGGCAGACTGATTCTGTTCCTCATTGGATATGTAGCCACCATACTGCTTTGCAACCTTATGGACAATACCACTGCACTTCTCAAAATCTTTTACTTCTAATTTTAAAACTGCGGTCTTAATAATTTTTTTATCCCAGTCAGGATTTTGACCAGGCGCAGATCCCTGCAGGGAAATCCCCGCGACAGTGTCAGTGTTTGACGTTTTTAATATCTCATTATTTGAGGATTTGCTTTGAATAAGTGGCAGCTCTATACTCATATCTTTATCCGCTTTCGAAGATGTTGATCTGCTACAGGAGAAAAGAGCTGATGCTGCCAGGAGCAGTAAAAATTTTGTTTGCATATCAATAAGTTTTAGATGAGATACCCATTGATACAAATTCCATAAATAATGTAACCTTACTGGAATTGTTAAAGAGCTAAATTATTGTTGAACGTTGGAGGTTCGGTTATTCAAGGTTGAATATTTAAGGTTCATGGTTTGACGATTCCAAACTTTCAACTTTCAAGGCCTCACCCCAACCCCCCTGCTAAAGGCGGGGGAACTAACTTACCAAACAGACTTCGAACTTTCAATCTACATCTTTCAACCTAACCAGTCTATTTATAAATCTATTCCCCGGCCAGTTCCATAATTATTTTCCATTCTTTTTCTGTAACCGGTTGAACAGACAATCTTCCTATACGAACAAGGGCCATATCTTTCAAACGCTTGTCGGTTTTGATTTGTGCAAGGCCCACTGGATTTTTTAATTTTTTATAAGGCTTCAGGTCAACGGCCACCCAATTGGAATCTTCTGTTGTGGGGTCCTGGTAAGCTTCTTTATCAACTTTTGCAATTCCAACAATTTCCATTCCTTCATTGCTATGATAGTAAAACACTTCATCTCCTTTTTTCATGGCCCTCAAATGGATCCTTGCCGCATAGTTTCTAACACCGTCCCACGTTGTTTTTTTATCTTTTACAAATTGCTCCCAGCCGTAAGTGGAAGGTTCTGATTTTACAAGCCAGTAATTCATAATATAATTTTTAAAATATGAAAGATTTAAAATACCTATATAAAAAGATACGTTAAGATTGAATGATTGATGAAATTAGCAACCCTTAATAAAGTTTATAATAAAAAACCAACAGGGAAACTTTTTCGTAACTCTTTAGCACATGAATGTACGTAAGTTCTGTTTTTAACTTCATAAAAGCTGACTTCCGGAATTATTAAGTAATCAAAAAACATCTAAAAAAATGAAACGTAAAAAGATTTTATTTGCAGCTATTGCTGCTCTCACTTTGATTTCAGGCGGCATAATTTACGCCTCAGATCATATTGATGCTCCTGAAGTAACCAATCAAACAACGGACATCACTGACTTGTATGTATTCCAGGGAGCAAGCACCAGTAATATGGTTTTTGTAGCCAATACCCAGGGGCTTCTTACACCTGGAACTTCCGCCGCCGCAAAATTTGATGAGAACACCCTCATTCAATTTAGTATCGACAACAACAATGATAATATTGAAGACCTGGTGATTCAATGCAAGTATGACGCCGCGTCAAATACTATGAAAGTATATGGCCCCGTTGCTCCATCGACAAAGGGTACCCAAAGTAAAATCGAAGGAAGTGCAACTGCATCTGTTGGGGTAACACCATATGGCGCTACAGCCATTGTTGGAACTTCGGGTGGAATTTCAGTTTTCGCCGGCCCGAGAGATGATCCCTTCTTTTTTGACCTGGATCAATACCACAAGGTTATAGCCGGTACTGCAACAGGTTTTAATAAACCCGGCAAAGACACTTTCGCAGGTACTAACGTTATGAGTGTAGTTGTAGAAGTGCCAAAAGCTATGTTGGGCAGCACGGGAAAAATAAATGTATGGCTAACTACAAGAAAAAAAGTTTAACCTTATTAACTATCCATCAATAAAAAATTACAATAATGAAAACAACAATAAAATTATTAGCACTTATTATATCAGGCAGCACATTTTTTACAGCCTGTAAGAATCATGACGGCACAACTGCGCCTACAGTTTATTACCAGCAACAGGACCAGGTAGGAAGGCCAGCTATCAATACAGTATTTAATGCTGCGGCAGATAAGGAGATTTTTAATCAAACTGCGCCTTCTACAATGGGCGCTGCCTTCCAGGCAAAGTTCCAGGCTAAATTACTCGCATTGAATCCGGGCTATACCACCAATCTATTAACGCTTGATCCAGCCGCATTCACTACAGTTCTGGCAACAGATGTTTTAAATGTTTCAACAACCGGGCCTACAACTTTTTATGATGGTGTAGCTGCAAATACATTGTCAGGAAGAAAACTGGATGATGATGTTATCGATGTGGAATTAATTTTGATTTTCGGGGGCCCGGCAAACGAACTTAACCCAACGTTAACCAGTGATGGCGTAGCGGCAAATGATAAAGCTTTTCTTACAGCTTTTCCGTATGAAGCAACTCCATGGTAGAATAATTTTAAGAATAATACAAAAGCCGGAAGAATCTTCCGGCTTTTGTATTATTAATTATTAGTTTTAATTATTAGTTTTTAAAACCGTCATTACGATCATAGCGTATATTATAATAACAACTTTAAAATTTATTTCTTTTTTAACCTGAACACGTAACCAATTATGCACGGTTTTAAATGAGAGTTCCCATTGCATATTATCTCATGTTACTTTACATTACTGTACTGTTTAAACCGCTTTTACCTGTTATAAACGATGCACTTTCTCATACCTTTGCTGAAGCAATACATATAGCCACAGTTCATGCTGTATATGGAAGTAATCATCTTGAAAAAGACCTGTCAGATACTGCTTCTGAAAATTCAAATAATAAACACCAGGCCGGTACTAATATAGAAGACCAGCTATCGGTACATGTTTCATCATCTGCATGTTTATATGATTTTTCCATTACCGGAACAGGTAACGCCTTCTCTCTTTTGAAATTATTCGGGCTTAAAGCCGGCTTTATTTCAAAACATTCCCCCCCTCCCAGATTGGCCTGATAAGAAACTCTAAATCCCTCCTCATTTTATTATGATATGAACGCAGTGACATTGCGCAGCAGTTTGTTACTATAATTATTATTTATATCACTAATATCTCATTTTTTATTAATCAAAACTTATGTATGTCTAAAGTTCGATTCTTTATATCTGTTCTATTATTTTCAATTAGCGCAAAATCCCAGGTTATCATCAGGGGAAGCGTAATTGATGATAAATCAAAACTACCAGTAGCAGGCGCAACAATTATTTTAATGCCCGCGAATATATTGGCCGTTACAGATGTAACCGGTAAATTTTTCTTTAAAGGAAAATATGATATGACCTCCTATGTTATCGTTAATAACATTGGCTATGCATCAAAAAAAATTAATACAACTGAATTACTTAATCTAAAAACTATTGCTATTTCACAGGAACAAATAGAGTTACAAAATGTGGTGATTGTTTCCAACGCGGGTGATATTTATAAACCCATAAGCCGCACTGATATCGCGATGCGTGGGGTTAATAATTCACAGGAAGTATTAAGGATTATTCCCGGCATTGTAATAAGCCAGCACCAGGGAGGAGGTAAAGCAGAGCAAATATTTTTGCGTGGCTTCGACGCCGATCACGGTACTGATTTTCGTGAGGATGTGGATGGCCTGCCCATCAACATGGTATCTCATGCACACGGACAAGGCTTTGCAGACAGCCATTTTATTATACCTGAAACAATTGAAAATGTCGATTTTAAAAAGGGGCCTTACGCTGCCGGTAAGGGTGATTTTGCTACAACCGGGTTCGTTGATTTTAACACAAAAAATACGCTTGATAATAATGTTGTAAAAGTAGAAGGAGGAATGTTCAATACATTTCGCGGCCTGGGAATGTTTAATGTCTTAAGTGAACGGGCAAAAGAGAAACAGCAATCCTGGTATGTAGCATCGGAGTATAGGTATTCAGATGCTTATTTTGATAACCCACAACATTTTAACCGTTTTAATTTATTTACAAAATACAATAGCAGATTATCAGAGCACAACTACCTTACAATGTCTGCCACAACATTCTGGAGTAAATGGGATGCTTCAGGCCAGATACCTGACCGTGCTGTAAAGGAGGGTCTCATTGGTTTTTATGGAGCCGTAGATCCGTTTGAAGGTGGTTTAACCTATCGCACCAATGTGAATGCACAATTAATTACCTCGCTTAATAACGGAGACCTCATAAAAAACCAGGTCTATTATTCAAATGTCCACTTTGATCTTCATACCAATTTCACTTTTTACCTGGCAGATACCTTAAACGGAGATGAGATAAGGCAGAAAGAAGCAAGAGATCTTATGGGTTACAACGGAAGTTATAATCATACGGGTTACTCAGGCGGAACAAAACTCTCCACAGAACTTGGAATAAATATACGCCAGGATTTAACGCGCAACTCAGAGCTTTCACATACAGTTGATCGTTATACATTATTAAACCGGTTAAAACTCGGCGATATCAGTGAATTAAGCATTTCTCCTTACCTAAGTGAAACGTTTACTTTTAACCGCAACTTTAGTATCAATGCGGGTCTTCGTTTCGACCAGTTCTATCATAAGTATAACAATAAATTAGCCAGCGACAGCACGCTACCCGGTATTGGAATTTACAAGGCCAATGCGAATACGTTTAGTCCCAAACTAAACTTTTATTATCATGTAAATGATAAAATGCAGCTTTACCTCACATCAGGAAAAGGTTACCATTCTAACGATACAAGGGCGGTTGTAGTAGAAAATGGCTATGATATTTTACCTTCTGCCTACAGTGCTGATTTAGGAACCGTATTTAAACCAGTAACCAAAGTATTGATTAATGCTGCATTATGGTACATATTCCTTCAGCAGGAGTTTGTTTACGGGGGTGATGGTGGTGATGTAGAGTTTAATGGTAAAACACGTCGTGTAGGTTTTGATTTCTCTGGTCGCTATCAGCCAATAAAATCTTTATACTTTGACGTCGATCTAAATTATGCACATGGGCGCACCATTGATGGTCTAAAAGGAGAAAATTATATTCCCCTGGCGCCAATATGGACAAGCACAGGAGGAATTACATTTACCAATAAAAAGGGATTCAACGGCAGTCTTCGTTATCGCTACATTGGTGACAGGCCGGCCAATGAAAATAATACGCTTACGGCAACAGGATATTTTATAACTGATGCAGTACTTAATTATACGAAGCCAAAATATGAAATTGGTTTGGTTATAAATAATGTTTTAAATACTAAATGGAAAGAAACACAGTTTGATACAGTAACGCGGTTGAAAGGGGAAGCAGCGCCGGTTGATGAAATTTGTTTTACCCCGGGCACGAAATTTTCTGCGAAATTGAGTTTTGCAGTTTTTTTCAAATAATCAAAAGATAATAATTTTAAAAAAGAGTGTAACTTTTTCATTTTAGATGGTTTAAATCTCAGAGATTTTAATACCCCGCTTTAAAAATTATCGTAAACATCGCCCGGCAATAATATACAAGGATAAAAAAATATAATGGAAGAGATCAATACAGGCAGACGCAGGTTTTATTGGAGAATCACCGGCATCATAATTTTAAGTTTATTAATGGGCCAGGCTTTATTTGCGCATACTGTAGTAGGTGAGCTTGAAAAAATGTCAGGGAAAGATGCGGCCCTGCTTTATCTTGAATTGGGATATACACATATACTTCCTTTAGGTCTCGATCATATTTTATTTGTACTGAGCCTGTATTTATTAAGCCCGAAATTAAAGCCGGTATTATACCAGGCAACTGCGTTTACGATTGCACATTCTGTAACGCTGGGTCTCTCAATGTATCATGTAATTAAACCCCCTGCAAGTATTGTAGAACCTGTAATTGCTCTTTCAATTATGTACGTAGCGCTTGAAAATGTTTTTTCACCCAGGCTAAAAAAATCAAGAATTGGAGTTGTATTTCTATTTGGGCTTGTGCATGGAATGGGCTTCGCCAGCGCCCTTGGCCAACTTGGCCTTCCGCAAAAATCTTATCTTACTTCTATATTAATGTTTAATCTTGGAGTTGAATTGGGCCAGGTAACTGTTATACTTTCAGCCTATTTATTATTTGGGAAATGGTTTGGAGATAAGCCCTGGTACAGGAAAGGTATTGTTATCCCGTTATCCGTTATTATAGCGATAATTGCCTTTTACTGGACAATACAAAGATTATTCTTTTAAATCTCCTTCTAGATCTGTCATCATTGAAGGGCTTAGATCATATTTATTTTTTTCTGCCGCTTTAAAAAATTCATGGGCATTATATCCCTTCCCAAGCCCTTTCATAAATTTTCCCATCCAATACAATTCAATACCTTCCAATGGCTTTCCTGAAACCCACTGGCCATATACTTTATAAGCTTCTTCTTTTTTATTATTGAAATAAAGGCACCATACATACCATGCATAAGTTTGTGGTGTCGCCCTGTTACTAACTTCATTTTTTGCAATAGCTTCTGCTTTTGCAGGATCATTTAAAATACCTGTATATAATTCTACAAGATATTTATTGTACATGGTTCCGTAAATGCTGTCACCGGCGATATCAGCAAACTGTTGTGCATATTTTTTTTGCGAAACAGTATCATCCCTTAATTCAGCAGCTTGTGAAAGTTTTAAAACAGGATCCGGCGCTTTTGTTTTCGCAGACACAAAAAGAAATATTTTTCTTGCCATCGAATCATTTTTATCATGCACCAGGGCAATCCAGCCAATACCCATTATACTGTGCAAATCACCTGAATAATTTGCAACAGATTTTTTATATAGTTTATAAGCTTCTTCAAGATTTCCTGCATGCAGATAAAGATCGGCAGCGTTGGATAATGCGGCCGCAATTATTGACGGATTATTTCCTGCCAGCGAAGCAGCATCAAGCATAGCGCTGATTGCAGAATCGAGGTTGCCTTTATAGTGCTCAAGCTTTGAACGCCGGAACTGGTAGCCATAATCTTTATCATTGCGGATCTTATTTAAATTTTGTGTTGCAAGAATATATCTTCCCAGTTCAAAATTTACATCAAAAGAATAGGAAGCATCATCATAAGGTTTAATACCGATTTGTTTTACTTTATTCAAAAAGGTATCAGCTTCATTAAATCTATGTTGTGAAATAGAACGTGGAATAAGCGAAGTAAACGGAGCTGCTTCTTTATAATTGTACGTTTTGGCTATAACCTGAAGAATACTATCAGCAGATTTTAAATCATGAATATCACCTTTAAGAGCAAACCTGCCCGCAAGTGCTGATGAATACTTTAATTCATTGGTAAAACCATGTTTTGTGGGATCAATCCTGGTTTTCCAGAATTCAACATCTGCTTCATTTGCGGCAACAGCCGGTTGCGTATAATTATTAATTAAACTATCAACATACAGGGTGCCAACAATTATTTTTTTATCATGATTACACGAAGAAAGGATACAAATGGCTGCGAAGATGTAGCTGAGATTTCTCAAGGTAAAAATTTTGTAAATATATACGGGTTTTTAACAGGGAAAGTTTCTTATTTCCAGGATGTATAGATAAAGGCCTAATCTTTTAATTTTTGGGGTACAACCCTGGTATAACCAGGTATGTTGAAAGAAATTCTCAACAAGAAATTCACAAATTTGAATTCGGAGTAATATATGGAAGCCCCGATCCTATATTTGCTTTATCTCTTTTGTGTACATTCAAATAGATTATTAACAATGCTCCCTATTTTATTTTATAATCAGCTCGACAGTAAAAGCGTACAAAAAAACTTCGATAAAATATTGCAGCAATTGAGTGCGGGTGATTTTAAAGGCGCTGATGTTCGTAAGATGAGCAACACAGGCTATTACCGGGCCCGGCTTAATATCAAAGATCGTTTGCTATTTACTTTTATCTCTGCAAATCATAAGAAAACCCTCGTGTTGCTGGAAGTAATACAACATCATGACTATGCCAAATCGAGATTTCTTCGTGGCGCCCGCTTGCCGGATGAAGATTCGCTGCATCCTTTGGAAAAGATCGAAGATGTACAGCAAAGCGATATAAAGCTTTTAAATTACATTAATGAGTCGGGTAAAAACATTCATGTACTTAACAAATTCATTTCATTCGATGATACGCAGCAGGCCATTTTGCAGATTCATCCGCCATTAATTATTATAGGTTCTGCCGGCAGTGGTAAAACAGTTTTGGTGCTTGAAAAGTTGAAACAACTGAAAGGCAATGTGGCTTACATCTCTCTAAGTAACTACCTGGTCGAGAATGCCCGGAAGATATATTTTTCCCACGGATATGAAAGTGAAGACAGTGAAGTGGACTTCCTTTCATTTCAGCAATACCTGGAATCATGGCAAATACCTGGAGGCAAAGAAATAAACTTCAGGGCTTTTGAGCAGTGGTTTAACAGGCATGCACAATACCTGAAAATAAAAGAGCCTTATCGTGTGTATGAAGAATTTAAAGGAGTGCTCACCGGCTCTCCGCTGCATACCGCTTTTTTGAGCAAAGAAGAATATTTGTTGCTTGGAATTAAGCAATCTATTTTCCCGATGGATAAGAGGGACGAAGTGTACAGCCTGTTTACCAAATACCTGCAGTGGATGAAAGAAAATAACTATTACGACCCTAATATGCTTTCATTCGACTACCTGCAGTTGGTAAAGCCCCGTTATGATTATATAATGATTGATGAGGTGCAGGATATTACGGGTATACAATTGAAATGCATTATGCAGTCGCTTAATAATAAGTCCAACTTCATACTCACGGGTGACAGTAACCAGATCGTTCATCCTAACTTTTTTTCCTGGTCAAAAATAAAGACTTACCTGTACCAGCACGGCACAGATAATAAGGAGGTAAAGATCCTGCAAACCAATTATCGCAATTCCCCCCAGGTGGTAAAGTTGTCGAATGCTTTGCTCAAAATAAAAAGTCTTCGGTTTGGCTCTATCGATAAAGAAAGCAATTACCTGATCAATACTATTTCTAACCGAAATGGTGAAGTGCTGTTGATGCAGGATGATGATAAAGTAAAAGCAGAACTGAATCGTAAAACCCAAAACTCTACTCATTATGCGGTAATTGTTGCTGATAATTATTTAAAAGAGGAAGCCCGGCAATATTTTAAAACGCCACTTATTTTCTCTGTCCAGGAGGCCAAAGGTCTGGAGTATGAAAATGTGATATTGCTGAATTTTATTTCGGCAAATCCTGCAGAGTTTACGGAAATAATTAATGGTGTAGCCGCAGCGGATATGCAGGAAGACTCATTACAATATGCAAGGCCTGCCGATAAAAACGATAAAGATGCTGAGATCTACAAATTTTACATTAACGCTTTTTATGTTGCCATCACGAGGTCAATAAGAAATATTTATCTCTTTGAAAAACAGGTAAACCATGCTGCACTTGAATTGCTGTCATTGAAAGAAATCACGAAACCGCTCCAGGTAGCCGAGCAAAAATCGGACAGGCACGAGTGGCTGGAAGAAGCAAAACGGCTGGAAGAGCAGGGTAAATACGAACAGGCTGAACAAATCAGGGCCAAGTATTTAGGCTACGAATACATAAGCCCGGAACAATTGGAACAGATAAAATTGCTGGCTCTCGACCCTGCAAAAAAAGAACATGAAGTAAAAAAGGAAAGAAAGCAGTTGTTTCAATATGCGCTTACACATCATCTGACAGGATGGATAGACCAATTGGCAAAATTACAGTTCCAGCGTGCGATGCTGTATATGAAAGATCTGCGTAATGATGGTAAAGAATATACAAAAAATTGCCGGCTTGGCCGCAAAGACGATGTAAAAAGGGTCGTTGAAAAATACGGCCCTGACTTTATTGCTCCCGAAACTTCTCTTACAGGCCTAATGATGGCGCTATATCACGGACAGGATGCGGTAGCCGATCTGCTGCTACAATTGGAAGCTACCATAAACAAACAAACAACCAAAGGATTGCTGGCGCTTGATTATTTATTGCAGGGTTACTATAAAACTGCTGTGTATCATCAACCTCTTTTAGCCAACAAAAAAACTCTTACAAAATATTGGAATATCGTTAAATCTCCTTTAATTATTATTAGAGTCGTCAATCGAAGGCTTACAATAAATTCACATTCCATGGCTTTTTTTCTGATGGTATGTATGCGATGCATTGAACAGGAATTGCGGAAAAAAATTACCGTTAAGTTTCAGGATATAACCCGCCCCACCATTGAAACGGGAGTGTTCACTATGGATGATATAATGAAGTATGTGGAATGCATGCCCGATGAAATACTTCCTGAATATCGAAAGCAGAGGGCTTATGTAAATTCAGTTTTGGCAAGTCATGAAGTGGATAAGGATAACCCCTATAACAAAATGTTGTTTAAACGTATAAGGCGGGGTTGCTACGTCGTAAGCCCGGTGATTGTTTATGAAGAATGAAGTTAAAACGAACTGAATCTACACATCATTCATATATTAAAGTAAAATTTCTACCGGTGGTTAGCGCCAACAGTTACTTTTTATAACAGCAGGAGCCCTGTTGTTCAATTAATTTTTAAATTTTTGTTATTAATAACTGTTGAGGTCGATTTGTCCATCCCAACAATAATACTGTCTCCACATTGAAATTTTCCGGGAATTTTATCAAAAGATGTTAAAACGGCCGATATATGATCAGGGGTTAATCCAACAAGTCTTGTTAGAGTCACACCTTAAAAATAGAAATGAATTAGAAGGCAGAGTGATACTGCCTTTATAAACATAGGTCATACCTGTTACATATACATGCCGAGGGTTAGGGAATTTATTTCCGGGCCTGCCCGGAACCAAAGGCAAATTGAAAATATGAAGTACAAGTTAACGAACAAAAGCTAAATTGAAACTATCCAGCTGTAACCACAGTTGACCGCGATTTGAAGTTCATGTTCCAACATCCGGCTCTTACTTTTGGCAAGTTAACGGCAGTGCTTTCATGTGAGCTTTTCAATTTCATAATCGTTAGAATAGTCGAACTCGCCTGTAATACAAGTGAAACATCCCTTTCCTGAAATTGCCGATCTAATTATCCAGATTGAATTTCCACAATTACATTTTACTCCTTTCGTTTTTAATTGCTTAAAGCGTATAAGGTTATTTTTCAATTTATTCAGGCAAAGAATGGTGCCGTCTGTCTCCGGTCAATTTAATTAAACTAATTTTTCCCGAAAAAAATATATTATAACAGTATAGGTTAAACGAAAATATTATTGAAAGCTAAACCGGTAAGATTTCACCAGGACAAATGAAAGAGAACGCCGAAGACTGCCTATGCTGCTGTTTTTATTCTTTTTGTTAGAAGATATAATCAGCCTCAATTAGTTTTCCTGTAAATCCCGACAATAAAAAAATTAAAAATCATATTTTTTTCTTCGCGGCCTTGATAGCATAGCAATTGCTTCTTTATCATTATTCGTGAAAGTTTCATTTACAGGGTCCCAATAAATTTTTCTTTTCAACTTCATGGCAATATGATGTAATAAACATGCGCTACAAGACCGATGACCAATTTCAACCGGAGCCGAAGGTGCTTTTCTCGTTTTAATACAATCTAACCAATTAGCATGTTGTTCAGTACTTTCGTACAAATGAATTTCATTTAAACCAATAAGTGATTGTAGTATTTTTGGATTGCTTGCATCAATGGGTTTAACACCAGTGTTATCTGTAACAGGATCAGTATCTGTTACTTTATAATTTCCACGGGTAGCCCAAAGCCATCCTTCTGTGCCAATAAATTTTACACCATTCGGTAATTCGTTAGAAACGATCATATGCACACCGTTAGCATACAATGCTTCCGTTCTGAAAATTCCATGAACATCCCACAACCCTTTATAACCAGGATCATCAGTTGGGAAGTTTGCATTGCCCCAAATTTCAATTGGCCCGGTAAATTCTGTATCCATTCCCCAATGAGCGGTATCAATATGATGAGCACCCCATCCCGTAATCATACCGGCTCCAAACTGTTCGCATCGCAACCATCCGGGCCTGCTTGTAATACCTTTTATGCTTGCATCTTGCGCATGCACTCTATCTTCTGTATAATAAATTTCGGGAGTAGCGCCCAACCATGCATCGTAATCTAAACCTGAAGGCACAGGCATTTGAATTTTACTGCCACCGCCCGGGTCGCCAGGTAAACCAACCTCAACTGTTATTAATTTTCCAATTCTTCCATTGCGCACCAACTCACACACTTTTTTAAATTGAGGCCATGGATCAATAGAACGTTGCTGGCTTCCCATCTGTAAAATTTGCCCACTCTTTTTTACAGCGTTACTTAAAATCCTTCCTTCTTCAATGGTTAGCGATGCAGGTTTTTGCAAATACACATCCTTACGTGCATTGATAGCATGAACGCCAACAATTGCATGTTGATGATCGGGTAAGCTTATATGAACCGCATCAATATCTTTATTTGCCAGGAGCTCTTTATAATCGTTATAAATTTTTATTTCCCAGTCACCTTTAAGGCCACCATTAAATTCCGCAGCTTTTTCGTAATTGCTTTTTACGGCACCAGGCCCAGCATCAGCCCGGTTTTTATCTATATCGCAAACAGCCATTATTCTTGCACCTGAATATCTTGCAATTGCTGTCATGTCGTGTGAAGTTGAAATTCTGCCACAACCAATGGATGCAACATTGATCAGGTTGCTGGGTGCATTTTTACCAAATACACTCGCCGGAACGATCATCGGAAAATTAGCTGCAATAGCAGTTCCTACAGAGGTTTTAATTGTATTGCTTAAAAATTTTCTGCGACTGATAGACGATCTTTTTTCTTTCTTCATCGTTATACGTTTGAAGCAACTATCTTAAAATATTTTATTTCTTCAATGCCATGAACTGTGCATTTTTTTGTGCCTTCAATGCTAATTCTGTTGCAAGAAAACAATGTGCCTGTGTCATTGCGGTTTCAGTTCTGTTTAATATATCATCAACAAATAAAGGGCCGAAGGGCAATACTTCATTGTTGCAATCTATATGTACCATTTCTTTTTTATCTACCATGTATAAATGATTGCCACCTTTATTTCCTGAAAGTATATCAGTGTTTTTTCTTACTTCAATATATCCATCAGTTCCAAGTATAGTTAACCTTCCATCACCCCAGGTATCTAAGCCATCTGGTGTAAACCAGTCAACCCTTATATAACCAGTACCACCATTGCCGCTTAACATAACATCGCCAAAATCTTCAAATAAAGGTTTGTCGGGATGATGAACATTTCCCACCT
>JBDTZL010000157.1:0-5591 GCA_040005125.1 Ginsengibacter sp. | reverse complement strand
GTAAGCGTTCCCCGTGTCATTAATAACTGTTTGCCGATCTCCACTATTTCTATCAGCTTTGTTGGGTCATTATCAAGATCAACCATGTTGCCTGCTTCTTTTGCGGCGGCTGTTCCACTGTTCATGGCTACACCAACATCGGCCTGTGCCAGAGCCGGTGCATCATTAGTACCATCACCCATCATAGCTACCAGTTTGCCACCCGTCTGTTCTTTCTTTATGTAATTCATTTTATCTTCAGGTGTTGCCTCTGCAATAAAATCATCTACACCGGCTTTCTCTGCTATAAATTTTGCGGTAAGAGGATTATCACCGGTAACCATTACTGTTTTTACGCCCATCTTTCTTAAACGCTCGAAACGTTCCTGTATACCCGGTTTAATGATATCCTGTAATTCTATAACACCCAGCGCAATGTTATTGCGGCTTACTACCAAAGGGGTTCCACCCTTGGAAGCTATGGTTTTTACCCTTTCCTCAGTTTCAGCCGGGAAAGGATTGCCGGCTTTGATAACCATGTTACGGATAGAATCAAATGCACCCTTGCGCACTTTTGTTCCATCAGCCATATCCATTCCACTGCTTCTTGTTTCAGCAGTAAACTTTATGAATTTCGATTTTTCTGTATCGAAAGAAGGGGGATTTAATTTACCGAGTTCCACGATAGATTTTCCTTCAGGGGTTTCATCTGCGAGCGATGAGAGAACGGATGTTTCAATAAAGAGCTTTTCATTTACCCCGTTTGCAGGGTAAAAGTTGGTAGCCTTCCTGTTGCCTATTGTTATAGTGCCTGTTTTGTCTAACAGTAATGTATCCAAATCGCCGGCTGTTTCCACAGCTTTACCGCTTTTGGTAATTACATTGGCACGCAAGGCCCTATCCATACCCGCGATGCCTATGGCGCTTAATAATCCGCCAATAGTTGTTGGTATGAGACAAACATATAGTGAAACAAACGCGGCAATCGTTATTGGTGTATTTGCATAATCAGCAAATGGCTTTAAGGTTACGCAAACGATCAGGAAGATCAATGTAAAGCTTGCCAGTAAGATTGTCAACGCAATTTCATTGGGTGTTTTCTGACGTGATGCCCCTTCCACCAATGCGATCATTTTATCTAAAAAGCTTTCACCCGGCGAAGTGGTTACTCTTACTTTAATTTGATCACTTAATACTTTTGTGCCCCCTGTTACAGATGATTTATCGCCGCCTGCTTCGCGTATTACAGGAGCTGATTCACCTGTAATTGCACTCTCATCAATGGTGGCAATACCCTGGATTATTTCTCCATCCATAGGTATTGTATCGCCGGCTTCGCAAAGAAATACATCACCTTTCACTAACTGGGAGGAGGGTACGATTTTTATTTCATTAGTAAATATTTCCCCTATTGCCTGTATCCATTTGGCGGGCGTTTCTTCTCTTGTTTTTCTAAGGCTATTTGCCTGGGCCTTACCTCTTGCTTCGGCTATGGCCTCTGCAAAGTTGGCGAATAATACCGTTATCAATAAGACCATGAAAATTGTGAAGTTGTAAGCAAAGCTTCCCTGGGATCCTTCGCCTGCCAGGATCCAGATGCATACCCCCAGCATGATCACAGTACCTATTTCTACTGTAAACATTACAGGGTTGCGCAGCATAACACGCGGATTAAGCTTTACAAATGATTGTTGGAGCGCTTCTTTTACAAGTGAAGACCCGAACAGTTTATTTGATGTTTTCTTTGACATGATTTTTTGTTTTTATACCTAAGAAACAAAAAGATAGAAAGAGAGGTATTTCAATTTTTTTTTCTAACTTTCTTTGCCTTTTTATTACTAAATACTAACTACTCACAAATGACTAATGACTAATGACAAATGACAAATGAATAATGACTAATTGACAATTCACAACTCAATGGTGCATACTGAAAAATTCTGCAATTGGGCCCAACACCAACGGCGGGAAATAGGATAATGCAGTGATGATAAATATTACCCCAAACGTCATTACTCCAAAAGTGAGCGAGTCTACTTTTAATGTACCTGCAGATTCCGGGACATATTTTTTATTAGCCATTAACCCTACAATAGCTAACGGGCCTATAATAGGAAGATATCTTCCCAGTATCATGGCGAACCCGGCCGTAATATTCCAAAAAGGATTATTGTCAGCCAGCCCTTCATACCCGCTTCCGTTATTTGCATTGGATGATGTGTATTGATATAACATTTCAGAGAAGCCGTGATAGCCGGAATTATTTAACCAGGCACCGGGTTTTACTGCCCAGTCTGCGTTTCCATGATAAACAAAATAATATGCTGCCAGTGCTGTACCTCCCTTTATAACAAATGCAGATAATAAAGTAACTAATGCGGCAATCTTCACTTCCCGTGCTTCCACTTTATGTCCCATGAATTCCGGGGTTCGGCCAACCATTAGCCCCGATATAAACACGGCGATAATTATATAAATGAAATAATTAAGAATACCTACACCGCAGCCTCCATAGAAGGCATTTACCAGCATACCGAGCATTTGCATAAGTCCCGATAACGGCATAGAGCTATCGTGCATAGAATTTACCGACCCTGTAGAAATAATTGTCGTAACAATGCTCCAGTAACCCGAGGCCGCGGGGCCAAACCTCACTTCTTTTCCTTCCATAGCTCCTGTTAATTGTGTGACGCCCATTTTTGCTATCTCAGGATTACCGTGAATTTCAGAGATAAGTGTTGGTATCAGGAGGCAAAGCAGTCCCAGCGTCATGACGCCGAAAATAACGTAAGCAAATTTTTTGCGTTTGATATAAAAACCCATAGCGAATATCATTGCAACAGGTATCAGTACCTGTACAATCACTTCCAGCATGTTGGTAAAATAATTAGGATTTTCAAGAGGATGGGCTGAGTTAGCACCAAACCAGCCGCCACCGTTTGTGCCAAGGTGTTTAATAGCTATCATGCCTGCGGCAGGCCCACGGGATACTCCAACAGTATCGCCCTGCATTGTTATAATAGTGTCTTTTCCCGCATAGCTTGCAGGCGATCCGTTAAACGCAAGTAGCAGGGCAATTATAATGCAGAGAGGTAATAATATCCTGGTAATGGTTATTGTAAAAATTTGCCAGAAATTTCCCAGGTTGTTAGTGGTCTTCTGCTTAAGTCCATTAAATAAAGCTACCAAGCAGGCGATACCGGTTGCCGCACTTACAAACTGTAAAAACGTAATTACAAAAAGTTGGGTAAGGTAAGTAAGTCCGCTCTCACCTGAATAATCCTGCAGGTTGCAATTGACAAGAAAACTGATGGCTGTATTAAAACTTAGGTCGGGGGTCATACCCGGGTTGCCGTCTGGATTTAAAGGCAAATGAGATTGGTAAAGAAACATGAAAAAAGCATATACAAACCATAACAGGTTTATGGTAAGCATGGCTTTCAGAAATTCTTTCCAGTTCATTGCTTTACCAGGATCAATGCCACAAATGCGAAAAAGAAAACGTTCAGCCGGTTTAATAAAATCGAGCAATGTTTTTTCTCCGGCGAATACTTTAGCAAAGTATTTTCCTAACGGGTAAGCAAGTATTATCGTAAGAAGATACGTTACTATTACTCCTGTTAATTCTGTATTCATAATTTCTGGTTTAAAAGATTAAAATTTTTCCGGTTTCAATAAAACGTACAGCAGGTAAATGAATACCACGATCGAAATAATAAAGAGTATTGGAAACATGTCTTTCAGATTTAATTATTAAGTAACTTATTTAACCAGGTGCTATATCTTTTCAAAAAAATCAATGGATTTAAAGAAAAGCCGGAAGCATACAAGGCCAGCAATGCATAAAATAATGGTAATCATATTTCTTAATTTTTTTTTTAATGAAAAAGCAATTTCAATTTTGCAATAACAGTGTATTTAAAGCTCCGGCGAATATTCCAACTGCAACTGCCCTTACTCCAACCGCTGGTTTTCCGGATTTTACCATCCGCAATTTGATTTTAAAATTTGTTGTACGTAAGCCGAATGCAAATAAGAAGGCATCATTAATTGAATCTCAGTCTTTTCTGCCCGGCTGTCACAATCAGCAAACAGCGCCGAAAGGGAATGAATAAATACATTGGTAATGGCATTCCTGATTATTTCATTTCCTCTGGCATACAACCTTTCTGTAACTGTGAAGCAGCGTTTCAGCATTTTAATATTATGGTTATGTGCATTTTTTAAGGTGAAGTCAGTAAGACACTGCACAGATTTGTAAGGGTCAAACAGATTTACCGCCACTCCTTTTATAACAAGATATTTTTTCATTTCAGGTAGCGCGTCCTGCAAATAGGCAGGTACTTCAAACTGGTTCATCATATTTAAAATTTTAAACATTCCACCTTCATATGCCAATGGCATACCGTTTTGCCAGGCGATGGTAACTAAGCTTTGAAAACGTTTACAGTATTGAATTGCACTGCAAATTCTTAAAATGTGCTTCTTTGAAAAATAAAAAAAACCCTTCCAAAACGGAAGGGTCCCTTTTCAAAATAAAATGATAGTGACCAGTCTATTACCGGTTAGTTAAATGAATTCCAGGTATTCATTCTTACCTGTTGCGCGCAAGGCAGGAGTTATGATAAGCTGAACTCCTCAATTTTTCTATACAAAGTTGTAAGGCCGATATTCAGCAACCTTGCGGCTTCTGTTTTATTACCTTTTGTAAAAATCAACACCTTTTGAATGTGCAGTTTTTCAACGCCTGCCAGGTCGAAGGATGATACTGTTTTTTGAGAATTGAAATTGGTAACCTGAAGATCCAATGGCAGATTTTCACCTGTAAGCTCTGATCCATTAGCCAATATTACTGCTCTTTCTATTACATTTTTTAGCTCGCGGATATTTCCTTTCCAACCGTGCTGTTGCAAATGGTCCAGGAATTCTTTGCTCATTGCTTTCACCGCAGTATTTGTTTTGGCAGAAAATATTTTGAGAAAATACTCGGCCAATGCAGGGATATCTTTTATTCTTTCGCGCAGGGGTGGCAATAAAATGGTAAATACATTCAGGCGATAGAAAAGATCTTCCCTGAATTTTAATTCTGTTACATCCTGCTGCAGGTCACGGTTTGTTGCAGAAATAAATCTTACATCCACTTTGGTGGTGTTGGTATCGCCAACTTTTATAAACTCACTGGTTTCCAAAACACGCAACAACTTTGATTGTAATTCAAAAGGCATCTCACCTATCTCGTCTAAAAATAAAGTGCCCGAACCGGCCTCTTCTATTAATCCCTTTTTATCTTTCTGAGCGCCCGTAAAAGCCCCCGCCTTATGCCCGAAAATCTCGCTTTCTAAAAGATCTTTTGAAAATGAACTGCAGTTTAAAGCCATGAAAGGCTTGCCTTTCCTTGCGCTTGCATTATGAATGGCCTGGGCGAATACTTCTTTACCTGTTCCGGTTTCTCCAAGCAATAAAACATTTGCATCGGTCGGGGCTACTTTTTGGGCCAGTAATATGGCATCCTGGATTGATCTGGACGTTCCGATAATACTGTCAAAATTATATTTTTTGGCAACCTGCGTTTCTAATTGCTGAATGCGTTTTTGAAGTTTTACTTTTTCAAT
>JBDTZL010000371.1:0-52715 GCA_040005125.1 Ginsengibacter sp. | reverse complement strand
AGTTTGCAAGAATACAACTGGCTGTTGAGATGTGCCCTTCTTCGATATCTGCAACAGGCTTTGATTTATTTTTAATAGCATCGAGGAAATTAAGCATATGCATCCTCGTGGCGGGTGCCGCATTCAATTCAATAGCAGGCTCGGTTAAATCTTCGGGATATTTTTCTTTTTCATAAACTACGTCTTTATGAATTTTTTTGCCATCACCTTCGGGTGTAAAATCGTATTGCATAGTGCTTGCCCTTAATGTTCCCTTATCACCATACAACACAAATGCCCATGGGTATTCAGGATCAGCAGGCGTTCCCCATGTACGATGCTGCCATATACAATTGAGTTCATCGTATTCAAAGAGCGCAGACTGTGTGTCGGAAATATTTGACTTACCACTTTTATCCTCATAAATGCCGCCCGTTGAGCTGATTCTTTTAGGCCATCCAAGGTGTAGCATCCATCGCACCGTATCAAACATATGAATACACATATCACCCATAATTCCATTTCCATATTCCATAAAAGTGCGCCACCACCTTACATGCGGAAGCCCATCATAGGGCCGCAAGGGTGCGGGGCCCGTCCACATTTCGTAATCAAAATAACCGGGAACGGCTTGCACAGGAGGGTTTCCATTATTACGCATGTGATAATAGCAACACATTTCTACATGCGATACTTTACCCAGCAAGCCTGCTTCTACAATATTTTTCTTTGCTTCAACCAGGTGCGGTGTGCTCTTGCGCTGGGTGCCTGCCTGCACTACTTTATCATATTTGCGTGCAGCAGCTACCATGGCTTCACCCTCAATTACATCCACGCTTATTGGTTTTTGAACATATACATTTGCCCCTGCCTTCAGCGCTTCTATAGTTTGTAAGGCGTGCCAGTGATCCGGTGTCCCGATCAATACAATGTCCAATCCGCTTTCAGCGAGCATTTTCCTGTAGTCGCCGTAGAGACGGGGCTTACCGGCTTTACTTCTTTGCATTACCATTCCTGCGGCCTCTTCGAGTTTATTTTTATCTGCATCGCAAAGAGCTATTACATCTACCGGCGCTACCTGCATCAGGCGGAAGAGATCACTCTTTCCATACCATCCCGTACCAATTAAACCCACACGAAGTTTTTTTTCAAAATGAAACACGTTCATGCCTGAGGCATTTAATGCGGCAAGGGCAAGAGAGGCACCGGCGCCTTTCAATAATGTGCGGCGGTCAATCATAAAATTGCTCATAAATCAATATTTAAAAGAGTATTAAAATAATTAAAAACCCGCAATCGAAAAATTATATTTAAGCTGATACAAGGGTAGCCCTTTTTTAAAAATTGACCGTTCAGCAATTATAAGTGATAAAAGTCAAAAACCAGGTATGATCATCCAATAATTTGCATTGATAAATCACCGGTTCACAGTACGATGCCAGGCAACAGCAGGCTGATAAAAAGTACATTTTTTTTAGCTAACCGCATCATGGTTTTTAAGAAATAGCAATTTTGATATTTGACCTTATTATCATTAAAATCTATTTGTAGGAAACAACAATCTTATCTGAACCTTTATTTGTTGTATAATCAAATACCAATGTGCCGGTACTGTTGCTCCTGGCTTTTTTTACCATTTTATTATTGATAGAAATGGTATAATAGCTATCATGCTTAAGATCATTTAGCTGGCAGGTTAATTTATTTGCACCGTGGCTTTTGGAAGATTGAACCCATGATAACTCATCCTGGTTCCACATTTTTATATCAAGCGCCAGGTTAGTATCTGCAATAGTCGCTACTTTTAAGGAAGCTTTTTCGCTATTGCCGTTAAAGTATACAAGTTCTTTATCGGAACTATAAAAACCAAAGTCATTTTTGGCAGTTATTTTAAATTGCTTATTGGATACTGAATATTTATCAAGATCAAGCCCGATGGTGAGTCTTTGATTCCTGTAATTGTATTGTATCGTGGTGCCGGCTAATTTTGCAGTAATGTGAGGGTCCAGGTAAAAACGGTTGTAAAGCGGGTTGATACCATAAATTGCCTGGTACAAACCAACCACAGAAAGGCTGTTTCCCGAGAGGATATCATCTCCCAGGCCATCCTGCTTTAAACGTCCATACCGTTGAAAAGCCAATCCATCTTTTGCATATTGATCTAAAACATTGTTTACATATTTCAAAGCAAGTTCCGGTTTATAAGAAGCATAGGCCTTTACTCCGAGTGCGCCCCAGGACAGAAATATATCTCCATTCTCATAAGCCGGAAAAGGAAATTGCCAGTCATTGCCTTCACCTTTGTTATAACTGTACATGCAAATAGGCCAGAAGAAAAGATGCTCTTTTTGCATCTGCGCCTCAATGTTATCAAGGATCATTTTTTTTCTTGACTCATCTTCGCAGATGCCATAGCCAATAGCCATGAAATTAACGGGAGTAACCATATTATTGCCGTGGATAGACCCATTTTTATCTCTCCAATGGATGTAACATTTTTTTTCATTATCCCAAAAACCTCCTTCAGTAACCGGCTTGTTAAAACCGGATTTCAATTTTTCTGCAAACTGGTGATAATATTTTTCTTTTTCAATATTACCCAATTGCTTCTCGATAGCCGCCCATAACACAAGCGCGTGATAAAGTTTTGCATTTACAAAAGCATTCTCATAAGATGCCCAGATAATATCGATCCAATCGCTTCCTCTTTTTTGCCCCATACTATCAGTCATCATTTCTACAAGCCCGTTATTATTACTGTCCCTTTTTAGTATCCAGTCAAGCGCCTTCTCACATGACAACTGGTGGGTTTTTACCCAGGCCTTGTCGCCCGTTTGGTCATACAGTTCCGCCACATTGGTAACCACGTCAGGATTAGAATCTAACAGGTAACCCCATTGCGCTTCATAGAAACCTTTATCCGTCACTTCTCCAGGCATCATGTCTTCATTGGTATAAGCCCACCTGGGCCACACTCTTCCGGTTGGCTTAATGGCATTATCCCGGTAAAAATCCAGGCATTGCCGGTAGCCCTGCAAGTAGTAATTGTCATTAATGGCAAGGCCCAATTGTGCAATATATTGTTCATGAAGGCAAAGAGGCCCGTAAGGTGTATGCCAGCTATTTCCTCCAAAATGCTCCTTATCAATAACGCCTATCCTTGCGATTGTATTTAGTACCGCACTCACCTGTTCGCCGTTTATACCGACTAAATTCCCTCTTCCAAATTGCTCATTAAAATCGAAGTAGGAAAGCGTAATGGTTTGGGTTATTTTTCCGGCTCTGATTTTATAGGGAGCCCACACACTTACTGTGGTATCACGAACGAACCGTCTCCTGTGTGTCCCGGAATCAAAACGCGGGATCATATTAGTTGCGGAAAGCGCAATAGTGTAAGCCAGTTTATCCTCTGCGGTACGACTGTAATCCATTGCAATTTGTGAGCCTGGCGCATCAACAGCTATGGTAAGGCCATTGCCTGTTTTGCTGTTCCAAAACCTTGACGAGTTGCTATGTACTCCATAAGTATCCAGCTTTTTTGTAAAAAGATAGAACCATGCCAGGCCGCCATAGTCCTGGTAAGCGCCGTCCCAGGTATTAATGTTATTGAACATAAAAACCGGAAGCGCCATCTTTTCGGCGAAGATAGATTTGGACATCGTCCTATCCATATCCATCCTGATGTTGGTGCTGGTAATAATAAATGTCCAGTTTTCATTTATTCTCAAATCCTTATCACCGTACATGATTCCGGTGACATGGATGGAATTATTAGTAACTTTTACAACAGGGTCTGCTGAAAGGCTTAAGGTTGAATAAGTTTTATCCTTTGTTTTGATCACGGAATACACACCTTCGGCACCGTTTATTACCTGTTGCCCGTTTATTACGAGCAAAGAAATATTTGCCTTTCGGTCATAATCAATTACCAGCTTTATTTTTTCACTACCAAACGCTATCTTTTTTTGTTGTGTATCGTTGTTGATTTTTATCGCTTGTGCAAAACCGGTGTCTGGCGATACAATGAAATAAATAAATAAAAAAACATGTAACGGCAAGTATTTTTGAATCATTGACAGGATTGTTTTTGTTTGATAAATAATTAATTCCGGTACCAGGGATCAAAGGATTTTGTAGCGTATCATTTAACAGGCGGCGAACTTTTAGTATAACAGTGTGCCCATTACTTAATATGTTTCTTATACCATTAAAGGTTGCACCCCCAGGCATCCAGGTACAAGTCGTGGCTCTTCTGAAACCGTTGCCCATATTGATTCCTGCACCATGTATGGTCAATCCATTATGAAATGAACAACTGCCTGAAATAATAAATATTTACAAACGTATAAGATAGCGGGCTATATTTCAGCAATGCTTTTGATGCAATGAAGCAAAACCAGTTTCAAATTTTTTCAATGAATATTTTAAGAAGCTGCGACTCTTTTTAAATTGCAAAATAATTTATATTAATTCTTACTACAAAAAATTAAATTGAAATCGCCAAACCAATTGTTATTTTTTTATTAAAAATAAATTAACTAAATTGGAGCCGGAAATTAGCAATTTTTCTTTTAACACTGTTACGGTTCCCTTATATCTTGATGTAACTAAAACAAACTATTATGCGAAAATTACCCAATCTTTTTTGTGTATTATTATTATTAATGGGCTTCACAGTAAATGCCCAGACGAGGACAATAAAAGGCAGGGTTTTATCAGGACAGGATAAGCAGCCTGTTCCCCGTGCTTCTGTTCTTATAAAAGGAAAATCCCGCGGTACTACTACCGGTAACGATGGATCATTTTCATTAAATGTTCCGACAGGTGATGTAACACTTGTGGTGTCTTTTGTTGGGTTTACCGAAAAAGAAGTTTCTGTAGGTAATGATGAAACCAGTATAGCTGTAGAATTGGCACCTTCTGCCCAGCAACTGAGTGATGTGGTGGTAACGGCCCTCGGTGTTGGTAAAAGCAAAAAGACTCTTAATTATTCAACCCAAACTGTAGAAACAAAAGACCTCACAAAAGCCCGTGAAACAAACATAGGTAACTCACTATCCGGAAGAGTTGCAGGGCTTGATGTGGTGAGATCTTCACAAGGGGTTGGGTCAGATGTGCGGGTAGTCCTAAGAGGCGACCGGTCTTTTTCCGGAAGTAGCGAAGCGCTGATCATCATTGATGGTATTCCCGGGGACCTTGGTACATTAAATCCGGATGATGTAGCGTCCATGAATGTGTTGAAGGGGTCTTCTGCATCAGCTCTTTACGGAAGTGATGCCCAGAACGGGGCCATTATCATAACCACGAAAAAAGGTACGGCAGGTAAATCCATGGCGATTGGTATCAACAGCAGCTTTCAACTTGATAAAGCAGTTAATCTTCGCGACTTCCAAAATGTATATGCACAGGGCAGCGGAGGAAACTATTTGGCAGATGCTGAAGCCACGTGGGGGCCGAAAATGACCGGGCAAACGGTAAAAAACTGGAGTATTGATCCTAAAGATTCAAATTCCACCTATGCACTGACTCCGCATCCCGACAATTACAAAGACTTCTTCAGTACAGGAAAAACATTTACCAATGGCGTTTCTCTTAGTGGCGGAGGCGAAAAGATCCAATCCTATTTCTCTTATACAAATATTTCAGGAACCGGTATAGTTGATAATAATAAATTTAATCGTCATAATTTCAATTTCAGGGTTAGCGGGAACATAACCGATAAGCTTTCATTTGATGCAAAAATCACTTACTTCTATCAAAAAGCTGATAATTATATAAAATCCGATGAAGATTTTACAAACGTTAACCGGCAGATAACCCGTTTGCCTTCTAACATCTCTTTAGATTATGCCCGGAGCCATTACCAATTTGAGAATTCGGATCAGGAATTGAAACAAAATTACTGGCACCCACACTCAAATGGCGGAGAAAACCCTTTCTGGGTAAAATATAATTGCACGAATTTTTATGAAACAAATACTGTAAAAGGCCTGGCCTCATTAAATTATAGATTTTTATCCTCTTTAAATTTCCTGGTACGTGTCGGGGTATCTAAAAATAACGACAATAATGAGTCGCGTAGATTTTTCGATACCTATGTTATGGCCGATAACGGATACTTTGATGTTGCTTATAACAATTATACGGAAACTAATACGGATGCCTTGTTAAGCTATAATAAACAGTTTGGTAATTTTGGTATTTATGCTAATGCGGGTGCCAATGTAAAACATATTGAATCAAGATCCCTGGAGTCAACAGCTTACCCCCTTGTTAATGAAAATATTTTTACTTTAAATAATGCCGCACAGGGTGGTTTATCGTCATATGAAGGTTCAGGCAAGCAGGAAAAGCAATCATTATATGGAAGCGCCGACATTAATTATAAAAACTATTTGATACTAAGCGGTACAGCAAGAAACGACTGGTCGTCAACTTTACCTAAAGATTATTGGTCTTATTTTTTCGGGTCCGGAGGCTTGACTGCCATAATATCTGAAATGGTAAAATTACCGGATGTTATAAGTCTTTTTAAATTGCGAGGTTCTATTGCGCAAACAGGTAATGATGCCCCCATATATGGAACAAAAGAATACGATCCTATAAACCCGGGAGGCAGCATTTCTCTTAGTACCACTAAGCCGGCTGACACTTTAAAACCTGAAATTAGTACTTCCCAGGAATATGGTTTTGATCTAAGCCTCTTTAAAAATCGTTTGGGTTTAGAATTCACTTATTATAAAACAAATTCCAAAAATCAGCTTATAAGCGTAGCAACCCCTCCTGCTTCGGGGTACCAAAGTAAATTTATCAATGCCGGGAATGTACAGAATAAAGGAATTGAAATTACTGTGAATGCTACCCCGATAAAAACCAGGAGCTTTTCATGGGTGGCCAGTGTCAATTATGCGAAAAACGATAATAAAGTGATATCGATAGCTCCTAATTCGCCGGAATTTGTGCTCCGCGGCGATTTTATTAATTTAACTAAAATCGTAGAAGGAAGGCCTTATGGCGAAATGTATAGCAGGGGTTTCGAAAGAGATTCTGCTACAGGAAAGCCAATAATACTGGATGACGGGCGGCCTGAAGTAACAAGTGGTAAAAGTGTATATCTTGGTAACAGCAGGCCTAAGTGGACAGGGGGTATAAGTAACAGGTTTACCTATAAGGATTTTTCTCTTAGTATTCTCATTACTGCCCGTATGGGTGGCAGAATTACTTCATTTACAGATGCCAATCTTGATGGTGACGGCCTTTCAGCCCGAACCTTAGCCGGAAGAGATGGTTTTATTGTGGATGGTGTTAAAGCAGACGGATCGAAAAATACCACTTCCATTACTTCTGAACAATACTGGAATGTACTGGGAGGAAGAAATACACCGGCAGGAGAATTATTTACTTACAGCGCCTCTAATATCCGTTTAAGAGAATTGGTTCTTACTTATAGCCTTCCGCAAAGCATGTTGGGAAGAACCCCGATTAAAAGTGCAAGTATCTCGTTTACCGGGCGCAACCTTTTCTTTTTCCGGAACGACGCTAAAGGATTTGATCCGGAACTGGTTGTTTCAACCGATAATGGCTCAATAGGAACTGAGTCGTTTTGTTTGCCATACAGCCGCACTTTTGGACTTAATTTAAATTTGAATTTCTAATCATAAGTACTTATTTATATGAAAAAGTTTATATCTTATTTTAACCCGCTAACGGTGCTGTGCATCCTGATATTTTTATCATCGTGCACCAAAAAATTTGAAGACCTCAATACCGATAAAACCAAGATTGTGGTTTTAAAAGGTAAAGAATTAGACAAATTGTTTACAACTGCGGAATACGCCGGCATCACAAACACAGATGCGGGCGCGGGAGGTTACCAATTGCTTCACTCACTGTACACAGATGAACAGGCCCAGTTCTATGCCTGCACCCAGCCACGCTTTCCAAGTGACAGGAATGGGATGGTCGGTAGCTGGCTTGATGGCGGATGGGGAGCATTTTTAACGGGCGCAACCACTCTTGCTTCAATTTTAAAGCAGACAGGCCCAACGTCTCTTTCACCAGATCCCGAAAGGGAATCTGTGGCAAAAATATGGAAAGCCTATATTTTCTTGCCAATGACAGATCTCTTTGGCCCGATTCCATATTCCCAGGTGGGTAGTGGTGAAGATATAATTCTATATGATAGCCAGGATGCCGTTTATGCCGATTTCTTTAAAATATTGGCGGAGGCCACCACCGAAATAAACGGGAACCTGGCCAGGGGTACAGTTTTTGCCGATGGCGATATAATTTATGGTGGCAGTCTGGCAAAGTGGCTTAAGCTTGGGAACAGCCTGCGTTTAAGATGCGCATTACGGGTATCCAAAATAACACCAGACATAGCTAAAACCGAAGCGGAAGCGGCAGTGGCGGCGGGAGGTGGTATGATTACTACAAATGGAGATAACGCATTTATGAGTCCATCACCACCAAACTATCTCAACCCTCTCGGCGTTATATCAGATTGGGGTGAGTTTAGGATGAGCGCCTCCATGGAAAGCGTTTTGAAAGGGTATGCGGATCCAAGATTGCCTAAATTTTTTGAACCTGCGGCTAATACCGGTTTATTTAAAGGGATTCGAAACGGTTTAACTATTGAGCAAATGTCGGATGCCCCTAACAGCCCTGATAATAATTCTAACGTAGTATCAAGGTTTCGTAACGCCGACATGGCTACGGAACCATTCGGCCTTTTCCTTGCATCGGAAACCTGGTTTGATTTGGCGGAAGCTAAATTAAACGGTTGGAATATAGGCTCGTTTACTGCCAAAGAGTGCTATGAAAATGGCATTGCGGCTTCAATGCAACAATGGGGAATAACAAGTTATGCCGGTTATATTGCAAGCGCCAATACTCCTGCACCATATACATCATCCAACCCTGTTTACAATGCCCCGCCAATGTCCAATATTCCCGTAGCATTCGGCACTACGGAAGATGTGCAAAGAGAGCAGATTGGCACCCAGAAATGGCTTGCTCTATACCCGTTTTCCAGTCCTGAAGCATGGGCCGAATCCAGGCGCACCGGTTATCCGAAGTTATATCCAAGACTGAACAATGAGAATCCGGACGCCTCTCTAGATCCCCGTAGTGTTAAACGGCTAATTTATCCTCCCAACGAAGCGATTGTTAACACTAAAGGTTATGAGTCGGGAGTTCAGCTATTAGGCGGCCCTGATAAAACAAGCACAAAGCTTTGGTGGAATCCATAGAGCATTATTTTATAATTTTATTGCGAAAGGTCACTTCAATACAGGAGGTGGCCTTTTGTATATAAGTTTTAAAAAGAATTATTAGTGCAATTGCCGGTAAATATCATAATATGCACATCAATAAGAAATTTTTTTTTTGTGCATCGAAAGTTTTCTAAATATTATACCCAACCTAATCGATCCTTACAGCAATTATTTTTTGTTGCCTTGATATGTACTTTCACCGGCTGCCATCAATCAAATGATAGATTATTTACAAAGGTTCCTGCTTCCACATCAAACATAAACTTTAGAAATCTTTTGGTGGAAGATAGTGAATTTAATGTTTTGAATTACCCGTACTTCTATAATGGCGGAGGTGTTGCCATAGGTGATATTAATAATGATGGCTTACCCGATATTCTTTTTACAGGTAACATGGTTAAGAACAGATTGTATCTGAACAAAGGAAATTTTGAATTTGAAGATATTACTGAAAAAAGTACAGTTGCGGATCAACAAGGCTGGTGTACCGGTGCAACCATGGCAGACGTTAACGGGGATGGGTGGCTGGATATTTACATTTGCAGGAGCGCCGATGCAGATCCTGCGAGAAGAAAAAACCTGCTATTCATAAATAACCATGACAATACTTTTACCGAAGAGGCAGAAAAATATGGTATTGCTGATGACGGATACAGTACACAGGCTGTATTTTTTGATTATGATAAGGATAATGATTTAGACCTTGTAGTAATTAATCATAGCAGTAAAGAATACATGGAGGGAATGCAGGAGAAGCCCGGCATCCGCCAGAAAACAAACCCCGCTTTTAGCACCCATCTTTACAGGAATGACAACGGGCATTATACAGATGTTACCGCTGAAGCAGGCATTACCTCTAATGTTCTCACGTTTGGGCTGGGCGTCGCCGTTAGTGACCTCAATAACGATTCATGGCCCGACCTGTATATCAGTAATGATTTTAATGAAGCAGACTATTGCTTCATCAATCAGAAAAACGGAACGTTCAAAGAAATGAGCCGTGAAATGTTTTCATACACCAGTTTGTTTAGCATGGGAAATGATGCGGCGGATATCAATAACGACGGATTGGAAGACATCATTACCTTAGACATGCTGCCCGAAGGGAACTACCTGCAAAAAATGCATAATGGCGCTGAAAATTTTGATAAATTTCAAATTCTTTTTAGCCACGGATTTTTCAGCCAGTATAGCCGCAATATGCTTCAGTTAAACCGTGGTGACGGAACCTTTGATGAAGTGGGACAATTTTCGGGAATTAGCAATACTGACTGGAGCTGGGCGCCTCTTGTAGCAGATTTTGATGATGACGGAAAGAAAGACATTTTTATAACCAATGGATATGTCAAGGACTATACTGACATGGATTATCTAAAGTACAATGTAAATATTATCCTGGAAAGGGATCCAAAGAAGCAGCAGGAAATGATGAGTGACAGGATGAATAAACTTCCAACTATTAAGATCCCAAATTATATCTTTAAAAATGAAGGTGATCTTAAATTTGCCAATAAAACAACAGAATGGGGAATGGATGAGCCTGTTATTTCTTCGGGTGCTGCATATGCGGATCTTAACAATGACGGGGATCTTGATATTATCACCAACAACTGCAATGAGGTTGCCAGTATTTATAAAAACAATCTCCATGAATTAAATCCCGGAAGAAAATACCTCAACATTAAACTGGCAGGCAATGGCCTTAATCCATTTGGTATCGGGTCAAAGGTAACGCTGGTTACCACTTCAGGTATACAGGTGCAGGAGATGATGCCATCACGTGGCTTTCAGTCGAGCGTTGATTATACGCTCCATTTTGGGATTGGGCCAGCCGATTCCGTAAAACAGGTAAGTGTTATTTGGTCAAATGGCCGTAGTTCATCAGTAAATTCCCCCGGCGTTAACAAAACCCTTGTTGTAAATATCAGCGGAGCTTCTCCTGATTCTACACAAATGCTCCCCGCCAAAATAAAAACGCTTTTTACGTTTGTAGATTCATTACCCTTTAAGCATACAGAAAATATTTATAACGATTTTACACAGCAACCGTTATTGCCACAATGGTTTAGCCGGCAAGGCCCTGCAATGGCTAAAGGAGATATTAATGGTGATAAGCTGGAAGATTTTTTTATCGGCGGGGCAAAAGGCCAGCCCGGTGTATTTTTCATTCAAAATAAAAACGGAACATTTACCAAATATGTTGATCCGTCCCTTGTTGCTGATTCTGCATATGAAGATATAACTGCTGCGATCTTTGATGCAGACGGAGACGGATATAATGATTTGTTTGTTGGCAGTGGCGGTTATGAACTTAAACCCAATGATACTTTGTTACAAAACAGGCTTTATCTGAATAATGGTAAAGGAGTATTCACAAAAAGTAAACACGCGTTGCCACCCGATGTAATTAATGATAATGCGGTAAGTGTTGCAGATTTTAATAATGATGGGTTCCCGGATATATTTAACGGGGGCTTTTGCATACCGGGAAAATATCCTGAATCAAGCGGATCGCAATTATTGTTAAATAATGGGAAGGGCGTTTTTTCAAAACAAACCGATTCATGGCTTCCGCATTTCAATAAACAAAATTTAGTTACCTCATCCGCCACGGCGGATATTGACAAAGACGGGAAGCCTGATTTGATAATTGCAGGCCACTGGATGCCTATAGAGATATGGCTGAATAAAACAAATCATTTTGAAAAAGATACGTCATTAATCCAGGATAATCAACCTGGATTGTTTAATACAATTGTAACAACCGATATTGATGGTGATGGGGATATAGACATCATTGCGGGTAACCAGGGCTTAAATAACCAGTTTGTTACTTCTCATGCAGAGCCCATCGAAATGTACTACAGTGATTTTGATGATAACGGAACAGCAGAGCCCGTTATCTCTTACTATATTGATCATCAATCCTGGCCTATATACAGCCGTGATGATTTAATTCAGCAAATTCCTTCTTATAATAAAAGATTTCTCTACTATAGCGATTATGCAAAAGCAGATATGAAACATATTTTCGGAGAAAAACTTACAACATCTGCACATTATACGGCTTCGCAAATGAGCAGTCTCTTACTGGAGAATACAGGAAAGCGTTTTATAGTGCACCAGTTACCAATGCAGGCGCAATGGTACCCGGTTTACAGCATCAATGTATTGGATGTTAATCGAGACGGCAAAAAAGACCTGGTCATTGGCGGCAACCAGGCATATACCAGGATAAAATTTGGCGCATATAGTTGCGGGAAAGGGGATGTGCTTATCAATAAAGGCAATTGTCACTTTGAAAGAGTATCTCCATTGCTATCGGGTATCCGAATTACAGGAGACATCAGAAATGCTGTTGTAACCGGCCAGGACCTTATTTTCGGTGTCAATGATCAGAAGCCGATGCACTACCGGTTATATAAATAATATTGCACCCAACAGAGTACTATTCTACAACAATGGGAAATTCACGGTACCCGGTTCCTATTGTCCAGCGTATCTTATAATCACCTTTATAGATTGCTTTTTTAGAAGGATCTTTCCCGTTCCAGGTGATCATAAATATTCCCTCTCCTATTTTTCCTTTGTATAGATTATTAATTTGTTCGCCGGCGGTTGAATACAAATCTATTGTCAGTTCACCGGCTATCCATGATTTACATATGATGATGGATTGTGTTCCCTTTGCAATACTATGAGGAAGAACAGTGGCAAGGTTAAGTTCTTTGGATTCCGTAAAATGAACAACCGGCACGGTAACATCATCTTTACTATATTTCCTTTTAAAGCCCGGTGGATTTTTCAACGTTGTATTTTCATAAAGAAGCAGTTCGGTTGATGTATCGCCTTTCCTGAACTGCAGTTCATAGAGGTCTCGTATCGTCTGGTCAAAATCGAGCAGCCCCGTCCAGAGCTCACCTGCATTTTTAAAAACAGTTGAATGTCCCCACGCCGCCTGGAAAGCCGCAATCCCCGTTGTATCATTATCTGCACCTAACCCGTTTGAATTAATGAATTTTGGATGTACTTTATCTTTATTCCACATCACCCCGAGGTTTGTATTGATAATCCTTTTTATATCCTGTTTGTCAAAGACTATTCCGTAATGATATGCTTCGGCAATTCTTTCTACTTCTCTTGCCTGGTAGCCTGAACGCCACATGTGTACCCATACACCATGACGGGTGTCTTTCTTTTCTAAATCCACATCTTCAGGAGTAAGCGGCTCAAAGTAGTTCCAGCAGTAATGGTTGTCAAAATACTGGAAATGGCTTTTTGCCGTAAAGAAAATTTTTTCTGCCCTGTCCCTGTATAATTTATTGCCTGTAATTCTCCATAGCCGCAGGCACACTGCACCTGCATCCATCTGCTTGTTGAATGGATGGCTGATCCCCGAACGTTCAGCGGAAGGATCATTTATCCATTCTTTAAAGTTGCCGGGTTTTAAAAATTTACCGGATCCGCTGTAAGCACCATACGGCCCGTCGTCGTGCCATGCTTTCTTATCCCACTTTTCAAAAAAATCTTTTTTGGCAATGTCAGTGTAGAAATTTGCTTTGATGGCATACTTCTTTTTTAAACTATCATTTTCCAATACAAGAACGCAAAAATTGAGTATCCCTTCCATGAGGATGGCATCACCCACAAGCGCATCCTGCCAGTATTTATCATTATATTCAGCCGGGCCGATCCATCCTTTATACCCATCAGGATCTGTATCCATTTTATCTATAAGAAAATCGAAGTACCTTATTCCGGCATCCAGCCATTCAGTATTTTTGGTCAATTGAAAATTTTCAACATACCTGTCAATTCCAACTGCTGCATGCCAGCAAAAATTTTCTCCCTTTGCATTTTCCAAAAAATCCGGGTTATGGATCATGCTTTCCGATAATTCTTTTGGCGTGCCGCCACGGGTTATTTCATTTTGAGCACAGGAAGTAATTGAAAGGCATAAAAAAATGGTAAGAGGAAATAAAAAAATTATACCCTTGAGTTTTATTTTCATGTTTATTCTTTTAGGTTATTGGCGAAATGAATTTGTAGAACCAATTTAATATTGAGTTAAATAAGGTTGAACCATTAATTCCATTCGTTTTCTATTAAGGTTTGACAAAAGTGGAGTAAAAGGCTATTTAAATCGTTTCCGAAGGGTATCCAAAACTAATACCTTTTTCAGCACCATAAAATATTAATCAGCCTATCCGCTGCCTGTTCATAAGTTAGTATATTTATACCTAATTATTACAGTTCCTATTACTTAAGAGATTCGGATCCCGGAGAATACAATGTTATACTGTCCTGTTCTTCATGGATTAAGAGCTGGAGCGTTGCTCCCAAAGGAGTTATTGATTTTGGAAGACGCTTGCAGCCAAGGTATACTGACAGCACGAGCACATGTGGATGCAATTAGTGGAGAGATGATAGTTGCATTTGAAAACGGTTATATGCCTGCTATTTATTTATACTTTGACATACCGCTGTTTTCAATAACCCCGGTATTAACGCAGGCAGCCGTTCACGAAGCGATAAAGCAATTATAACGTGTATGCATAAACGCTAATAGATTTACCGGAACTGATTTTTATTTTGTTATAGAAATTAATGCCGCCTGGTAATACTATAAAATAAAATCTGTAACGGTTAAGTATCACCTATGTGCAACCAGGATTCGGGAACTTATGACGGTATCATTTTAGGCAGCGGACACAATAGCCTTGTGTTGCAGGCATACCTGTGCAAAGCCGGCTTAAAAGTGATTTGTTTGGAAAGGAGCAATACCGCCGGGGGGGCACTCACCACAATTGAAGACCCGGAGCACCCGGGGTTTTTTCATAATACGCATTCCTTTTATCACCGTTCTGTTAACCAAATGCCGTGGTACAAATACCTGGAGCTTGAGCGACATGGCGCTGTTTATATTGAACCTGATTTTAATGTCGCATTGCTCCTTCGTAATGGCAGCTCCCTTGAATGGTGGACCAGTTTTGAGAAAACGACCGAGTCATTTTCGCGATTTTGCAGGAAGGATGCAAAAGCGCTGAGGAATTGGAGAGAGAGGTTTTTGCCAATCGTTGAGAAAATCCTGGTTCCGGAAAGCCAGTCTCCTCCCATTCCTGTATCGCAACGACGGGCATTGCTGGAAAAAAGCCCGGAAGGCCGCTTACTGCTCGAAACCAGCATGCTGTCTCCAATAGAATTTGTGCTGAAGGAATTTGAGCATCCGGTTATACAGGCGGGGCTGCTTTTCTTCAATGGCCTGAGGGAAGTTGACCTGCGATGCAAAGGGTTTGGACATCATATTCCTGCCTTGCTTGCCAGCACGGGAAAAGCACAAATGTGCAGAGGCGGCTCTGCCTCATTAGCCCGTGCGCTGGTATCGGCGGTTGTGGAGAATGGAGGAGAAATAAAACTCCGAAGCGAGCCGAAAAGAATTTTAGTAGAAAACAACAAAGCTGTTGGAGTAGAAACGGCAACAGGAGAAATCTTCCGTGCCCGTCATTTTGTTACTTCAGGATTGAATCCACAACAGACTTTCCTTGAATTAATGGATGTGGCTTTTGTTCCTAAAGAGTGGAGAGAAAAGGCCAATAATTTTCAATATAACATCATTGCTCCTCTTTTCGCTTTGAACCTCAATTTGAATGCACCTCCCAGGTATATAGCAAGGGGAAACAATCCAGACCTTGATAAAGCTTTGATGGTTATTGTAGGCCTGGAACACATCCGGCAATATCCCGGGATCGTGGAACATCATGAGAAAGGTACCATTCCACCTACAGTGATGTGGGGAAGTTGCCCTACCGTCTTTGATCCGTCCCAGGCTCCCGAAGGCAAACACACAGCTTTTATGTGGGAGAAGTTGCCTTACCGCCTTAACGGAGACCCGGGGAACTGGGACCGGGAAAAAGATAAGCATGGGCAGGAAATGCTTAAGTTATGGACGGCATATGCACCAAACCTGGAGCATGATGTTACGAGCTCGTTTACCCGTAGTGCATTAGATACGGAGCGATCGTTTCCGAATATGAAAGACGGAGATTTGCTCGTTGGCGCTTTTACAAACGGACAAATTGGTTATCATCGTCCCTTTCCCGGGGCCGGCCATTACCGGGGTCATTTGAAAGGACTTTATCTTTGTGGATCGGCCTGTCATCCGGGGGGAAATATTACGGGTCTTCCCGGATACAATTGCGCCCAGGTTATTTTCTCCGACCTGGATCTGCTGTCGCCGTGGGCCCCTGTTCCATCTGAAGAATACCTGAAAAAATTATGCTGACAATACCAAATATTATTTATCTCACTGATATCTATTTTGATTTTGGAGCGGTAACAATACTTCCGGACCTATTGAAGAAATATCATATCTCGCGTCCTTTAATAATTACCGATAAAGGATTGGTAAAACTCGGCATTATTGATCGTTTATGCATTAATGTTGCTGCTATTTTTGATCACACGGAGCCCAACCCAACTGAGAGCAATGCAAACGAAGCGCTTATGGTTTATCAACAGTCAACCTGTGACGGTATCGTTGCGGTAGGTGGGGGCTCTCCTATGGATCTGGCCAAGAGCGTTCGCTTACTGGTGAATCACCCTCCTCCATTGGAACAATATTCGGTTCTTCGTGGAGGAAGTTCAAAAATTACGGATAACATGCCTCCATTCATTGCCGTTCCTACAACGGCTGGGAGTGGAAGTGAGGTTGGAAGGGCAGCATTGATAACGGTTTCCAGTGGGCGAAAGTTAGGATTGCTTAGTAATTATTTACTGCCTAACGCAACAATTTGTGATCCTGAACCTACAATAGGGATGCCCCCACTCCTTACTGCCGGAACGGGAATGGACGCGATCTCTCACTGTATCGAAACATTTTGCAGTACCCGTTACAATCCTGTGGCCGATGCAATTGCACTGGATGGATTGGAACGGGGATACAGCAATATTATCAAAGCGACACATAACGGTGCCGATCGAAAGGCAAGATCAGAAATGATGATGTGTTCTTTGGAGGGCAGTCTTGCTTTTCAGAAGGGCCTGGGGGCAGTGCATAGTTTAAGTCACCCGCTGGGAGCTCTTACAGAAAGACAATTTCATCACGGAACGCTCAATGCAATTTTTCTTCCGGTCGTGTTAAGGTTTAACTTTGATTATTGTGAAAATAAAATGCAGGCTATTGCCGGGAGATTAAAAATAAAGGACGCTGCTACCCTTCCTGCAAAATTTGATGAACTGAACCAGGAATTAGGTTTACCGGGCAGGTTGCGTGAACTTGGCATAACGAAAGAAGATCTGGAACATTTAGCACAGCTCGCACAGGAAGATCATTGTACACCCACAAATCCAAGACCCACGCGGGTTGAGGACTTTCACCGGCTTTATTCAGAATCGTGGTAACCATTTTTTGCAACTATATACCTAATGAGCGAAGGCTATAGGAGTTTAGAGTGGTCTTTTAATTCTGCCAAATACTAATCATGATAATGCACAGGAAATAAAAATATCTTATTCACTATATCAAATTAATTCGTTTTTCATCCTTGCACGTAATATTTCTAAGTAAAAATAATAATCTGATCCGCACGCCCTGAGGAGATCAACTTAAATACTTAAATTAGCTAAATCTTTTCTTTCACAAATACTCATCTTAAATTTTAATTATGCAAACAGAACGCAGGTCTTTACTAAAAAAAATGGCGGCCTCCTTTGTAGGCCTCATGGGAATTGGGTTGGCGGCTAAAGCAGGCACTAATTCGAAACCTGAAAAGGAAGTGTTTAATATAGTCAATGACCAGGATGTACCGTTGTTTTCAGGTTCGACCCGGTATGGAGGCCTGATCTTTATAGCTGGCAAGGGATATCATAAGGAAGGCGATATCAAAATCCATACAGATAATGTGCTTAAAGATTTGGAAGAAGAATTGAAAAAAGCCGGATCGTCTATGGACAAAGTGCTGAAAGTAAATGTTTATCTCAATGATATAAATGATTACCAGGGTATGAACGATGTATACAAAGGTCGTTTTGGGAAAAACCCCCCGGTTAGAACCACAGTAGCCGTTGCAAAAGGCGGTGTTCCGGGAAACTCCCTGGTAGAAATTGATTGCATCGCAGGGCTTTAAATTTGTACAATTTTTCCAGGATTTTTCAATAACATGCCTGTGGAAAATCCGCCAGTTTAGAAATGATTTTAAACATCCGGATGCTGTAAAAGGTAAACAAAGCGGCCTTACAGAAATGAAAATAAAATTAAGTTTATTCATCCTGTTAATAGTCATTTTATTATTACGGGTGACGGGACAGGTGCCAAATAAAAAATCTCAATTCAAAATCGTAGGCTATTATTCTTTACGATCTGCCCTCACAGATTCGGTGACAAATGTCCCCTTTGATAAACTTACCCATTTGAATCTATGGTTTTTTAATCCCGATTCAAATGGGATTTTTATGCAGGATTTATCGGCTCTTGAGCCTTTTATTAATGCTGCTCATTCTAACCATGTTAAAGTACTTGCGTCGATCGGCGGCGGGTCTTCACATCCATATTACCATGCTCTTTTGCAACAAGACAAAAGACCCATATTCATCGATAGTTTAGTTTCCCTGGTTCTATCGTATAACCTGGATGGCATAGATGTGGATTTAGAGGGCAGCGATATTGATGAGAACTACGAAAATTTTGTAACTGGCCTGGCAAGGGCATTAAGAGCCAGCAAGAAAATGATTACGGCCGCCATAGCTATTTATTATAAGGATGCAATGACTGATAACGCCCTTGCCCAATACGATTTTGTAAATATCATGAGCTATGACCGCACCGGGCCATGGAGGCCGGATAAGCCAGGCCCGCATTCCACATATGCTGATGCGGTGGAGGACCTGGAATATTTTGGAAAAGTAAGATCTATACCAAAAGAAAAAATGGTTCTTGGAGTGCCTTTCTATGGATATGGATACGGGCCTGAGTTGACCTCCCCTGCTATAAGTATGGATTATGGGCAACTATTAACTGAATTTCCACAGGCTGAAAACTATGATGAATTTAATATGCCCGGTGGGCAAATTATGTATTACAATGGGATTGCTACAATAAAACAGAAAACAGCATTAGCAAAACAAAAAGCCTCAGGGATAATGATCTGGCAATTAAAGGGAGATGCCTTAGGTAAACATTCATTGCTTGGGGCTATTAATGGTGTTGCGTATGGAAAGGAATAGGCAGGGTGTTATTTCCCGTAGGAACCCAACGCATTTATCGTAATTTTTTTAATTTTTTTCGTTATGCAAACAAGAATCAATTCAAATGAAGTGCCCGCAGCTATCGTGGGCCTTGGTTTAATGGGATGCAGTATCACAACCTCTCTGTTGATGGCCGGCCATAAAGTAATTGCCGTTGCTTCCTTACCGATTGATCTGCTGCATGCAGAAAAAAGAATACATGATCACCTGCTGCGGTCACAACAGGAAGAAATGATCGATCATCCCCCGGAATATTATTTCAACAATCTTATCATAACGGAAGACTATACACAACTAAAAGATTGCAAGCTTGTAATTGAATGCACATTGGAAAATATTGATATAAAAAAAACAGTGTATCAAAAAATTGAAACAGTGATCCGTAAAGATGCAATACTTACCAGCAATACTTCTGCAATACCTATTAGCATATTACAAAAAGAAACAAAATACCCGGAACGTTTCTTTGGGCTGCACTGGGCAGAACCTTCTCACACAACCCGATTTTTAGAAATAATATGCGGCGAATTAAGTGATATTGAAAAAGCAGAATACCTGTATGAGCTTTCGCATAACTGGGGCAAGGAACCCACGCTGGTGCGAAAAGACATCAGGGGTTTTATCAGCAACCGCCTCATGTATGCAATGTACAGGGAAGCCATCAGTCTTGTGGAGAATGGTTATGCAACCGTTGAAGATATTGACCGTGCATGCCGGAATAATGCCGGCTACTGGATGACATTGGTCGGTGTGTTTCGATGGATGGATCTTACAGGAGTGCCGGCTTATCATACTGTAATGAAAGATCTTTTCCCTACCTTATGCAACAGCACTGAAGTGCCTGCACTCATTGATAATATTGTAAAAGCAGGCGGTAAGGGTGTTGCCAATGCAAAAGGTTTTTATGATTACACGCCGGAAGAAGCAAAACTTTGGGAAGAGACCTTTACAGAATTCAGTTACGAGATCCGGAGGCTTGCATTAAAATATCCCGGCGATGTGGTGAAGAAAAAACTAGAAGATAATCAGGAGAAATCTTCACCGGCATAGATTTAGTTTTTTATAAGTATGTCTTATAAATAAAATTACTGGTTAAGTTTGAAGTAACATCTTAATTCTTTCAATTAAATATTGATTCATGAAATCCCATTCTAAACTATCTGCATCAGGGTTTACAAATAAGAAATGGACAACTCTTTTTATTCATTTCCTCATGCTTGCTTTTGTAATTCATTTAAATGGAGTTGTATTTGCACAAAAGGATTCTACTGCGTTTGCATGGCCGCAAGGTAAGCGTGCAGCAGTTAGCTTAAGCTTTGATGATGCGCGGGAAAGCCAGGTAATAGTGGGTACAAATTTGCTTAATCAGTATGGAATAAAGGCTACCTTTTTTGTTATCCCATCTGCCGTGGAAAAGCAGCTTGATGGCTGGAAGAAAGCAGTTGCTGACGGGCATGAAATTGGAAATCATACGCTCACTCATCCATGCACCGGCAATTTTTTGTGGTCAAGAACAAACGCCCTTGAAGAGTATACACTTGAGCAAATGCGCAACGAACTAACGGGATGCAATAAACGCATCCTGGAATTACTGCATGTAAAAGCAGGGGTGTTTGCTTACCCATGTGGTCAAAAATATGTAGGCAAAGGGATTAATACAAAGAGTTATGTCCCGCTTGTGGCGGAGTTGTTTCTTGCCGGCAGGGGCTGGATGGATGAAGGAGCAAATGATCCCGTTTACGGTAATTTTGCTCAACTAACCGGGATCGAAATGGATGGAAAAGATTTTGAACAGATCCTTCCACTTTTGGAAGATGCGGAAAAAACCGGGAAATGGGTGGTACTAGCCGGCCATGAAATGGGTGACCCGGGTGTGCAAACCACCCGCCTTGTCATGTTAAAGAAGCTTATTGAATATGCGCAAAATCCTTCCAATGGAATATGGATTGAACCAATAGGAACTGTTGCTAAATATATCCAGGCACAAAAAAAGTAAAAAAAGCTGGCATGGACTTTAAACGGGGAATACTGCTAAACAGGACACTATTCAAATTCCAGTATCCCAAATTTTTCCGGATCGTGAAAGCTTCCTCTTGTTAACTTCCAGGCTGAATAAACCGGGTTGCGATCGTAATCAATGCGATAAAAATTTGCACGCCACTGCGTTCCCTTTTTGGGCGGCACATTATCCATTGCCTCAAGTAACGTGAATGGGATATATATTTCTGCGGTCCAGGTGAACCTGTTATTAACCGGATTTTTTTCATTGATCTTTATAGCATGCATTATTTTTCTCGAGCCTCTATATGGCCAGGGCCTCCAGCCCGACGATTTTCCTTTATTATTTAAAATAAGTATGGGCAGTTCGAAATTTAAGGGAGACAATTCATATTCAAAATATGCAGGGATGATCGAGTCTGGCCTTAAAAATACTTCTACGACATCTTCATTAAAGAGACTGAGAAAATCTTCTTTAAGAGTAGCAGTAATTACACTGTCCTCGCATTTAAACAAACAATAAATGCCTTTGTTTGAGTACAGAATTTTAAATGACGTTTCGTATTGAAGGTCGGTTGTTGCGCTACGTTGCGGAGGAATATTCCATCCTGTATTTATAAGGGTCTCACTGCTGCGTTGTGGCAAAATATTCCATTCAGTATTTTTCCATCTCTCTGAACTTCCATCACCAGTCACAACAAAGTCGGCCGTGCTTTTTACTTTTAATTTGTTATTGGTTGCAACAGGTTTACTCTGGGCAAATAATAATGGTTGTGTGAGAACAAGTAGGAAAAAAATGAAGCAATATAAGGACAAATAATTTTTTGAGAATTCTTTCAACAAAGGAAAGCGAAGGAATGGAATAGCGATTGCAGCACCGAAAAATATAAATATCGGCCCGGCACCTGTCATATTAACAGAAAATGCTAATAAAAAAGTGGCGATCAAAAACAAAACAGTCATATCTATCAGCTTAAGCAGGTTCATATTTACCAGGTTCTTTTGTTCATGAATTCATTAAGCTGCGCCCTGGTTAATTTATTTTCACCTGGATTTTGATCAAGCCAGTTGAGAAAGGCGGTTTTAATTTCATCAGTCCATTGACTATCTATTTGCCCCGGCGAATATTTACCGGATTTCAGCATGGCATGGCCAAATTGATCTTTCAGGTCAATAAATTCTGCAATACTTACAACTTTCTCCGCAAGATGCGCCGGAATAAAAAGCACGCCTTCTTTTTCTGATATTACCAGATCTCCGGGTAATACAATTGCATGCCCAATCCTTATCGGCGTATTCAATCCCATGAGCACAACATCTTCCAAATAAGACGGATCAAAATCACGAACAAAAGCATTAAAACCTTTTATATCGGCAAGTCCGGAGAGGTCGCGTGCAGCGCCATCGAAAATTACACCATTGCCTGTCTTGGCAAAAATGGAGTTACCCAAATTATCACCGATCAATGTGCCCTGTGCAATTTTGCCAAAACAATCCGCCACATATACGTCTCCTTTTGTAAGAACATCAATAGGCCATGAATTGGTATTACCCTTCCTGCCTTCCGATTTTCCACGTTCTTTGATTTTTGCTTCCACATCGGGGCGGCTTGGCATAAACTGCGCAGTAACCACCCGGCCTACAACTTTCACTGAATCATTTACCATTTTCCAGTTGCCTTCAAACTGGTTCTTATAGCCTTCGTTTTTTAATACGGTCCATGCTTCCTCAATGCCTATTTTCTTCGCCCTGCTTATAAGACCATCAGAAACTTTAGGCCTGCCATCTGGGAAGCGTTCTCCTTTCCACTCCGACGTTAAAAAAATGAGCTCTTCTTTTGGAATAGTTTGCGCAAGAATATTTGTACTATGAAAAATAAGCAGCAACAAAAAAGTGATGGTACATTTCATTATTGAGTAATCGTTTACTTGATAACTAACATTTTCGGAAAGCAAGCTAATAAAGCGCTCTGAAGAGGATCATAAATTATTTCTTCTTCCACTCCCTGCCAGGCACCTCTACACGAAAGCTTTCAATATTATTACGGTCCTGCAATGTAACATATGCTGTGCGGCCATCTTTACCGCCAAAGGCTATGTTGCTGGGTTTGGTACCATTTAGTTTTATTTCCAGTATTAATTTCCCCGCAGGTGAAACTTTGGCTATTGTTCCTTTCCCATGTCTTGCGATATACAGGTTACCATCCACATCGCAACGCATACCATCCATGCCAAAATCAGGAAATTCTATCAGCAGTCTTTTATTACTGATGGTGCCAGTGCCCGACAGGTCGTAGGCCCAAACTTTGCGCTGCACAGATTCATTTACATACAAGGTTTTTTCATCAGGGCTTACTTCAATTCCATTAGCGGTGCCCATGTTGTCTTCTAGCAATGATATTTTTCCATCTGTGTCTATACGCCAGATGCGGCCTGTGCCTGCTTTCCAGTTTGGATCACTTGCATATAACCTGTCTTTACTGTCGATAGCGATGTCATTTGGCTGGCTCATGGTAGAATCATGCGCATACACAACGAGATGTTTAGTTGCCATATCTATTTTGAGAATATTGTGGTTTGTATAGTCAGCAACCATCATTTCTCCCCTGCTGTTAAACCTTATACCATTGCCAATACTTCCATTCGGCAACTCTATGAAAATGCTGCTGTCACCTGTTGGTGTTATTTTGCCGATGGTCCCTTCTTTCGAATAGTTGACCGCATACAGGTTGCCGTCTTTATCAACAGCGGGCCCTTCCGCTCCTGATGTGAAACTATTAGCTGCTGTAAAATCAGACGATTTGTACAGTACTTCTGAAGCTTTTTTCTGCCCTGAAGTATTGCAGGCAACCCCAATAAGGATGATGAAAAAACAGTAAGGAAGAAATAATCTGTTCATGAAATATTGGTTTAATATAGTCTTTAATATGTTTATTATTTGCCCTTCACATAGATGGGATCTGCTATGCCATTGAGGTCGTACACGACTTTGCCGCCTTTAATGGTCATCTCACATTCAAACTTTTGCTGGCCTTTTAATTTGTAACCGGTCTTATCATAAAAACTAAAACTGCCCTGGCGTAAATTCAACACCGCCACATCTGCGATGGCGCCAACTGAAAGGTTGCCGAGTTCTTCATGTTTGATCACCTGTGCCGGCGCCCAGGTGCCTGCTCTGATCACTTCATTTAACGGCATGCCCATCAGCAAAAATTTTGACATTACATCAAGCTGGCTTTTCATGGAAGCATTCATACTGCCTGTATGAAGATCGGTGCTGATTGTTTTTGGAAAGAAGCCTTGCTTCAACGCAGGAATGGCCTGCGTGAAATTGAAGCTTGCGCCGCCATAGCCAACATCAAAAACAATTCCTTTCTTAATAGCATCCCAGATAAACGGTTTCACCTTACTGGTTACTGTATCAACCACGGTCTCCCGTACGTTTCCTTCCAGCAACGCATAAGTATGCGTATAAATATCACCTGGCCGCAGATGTTTCATGTATAATTCTTCAATTGACAAAGCGGGATTGCTTCCTCCAAAGTCTACCATAACGGGGATGTTGGCCAGCTTACCTGCCTCCACAGCGCGGTCAACCGGTATCCACTCATGCCCGGAATAATGCGCCACTTTAAAGCCAACCACAATATCTTTGTATCGCCTTGCAACGTCGGCGCTCAGCTTCGAATCCATGTCATTGGTATTTTGTTCCCAGGCGCCTCCACGCATACCTTCACCTACAATATTTAAAAATGATAATACACGCGTTTGAGAATTATCGATGACATTCTTTTTAAACTCCGGGAAGGATTTCCATCCGGCCCCGCCTGCATCACATACTGTTGTAACGCCAACGCGAAAAGTAAATCCATCAGGAGCAACTGCAACCAGTCCATTGCTCAGGTAATGATCCGGCTCCGTACCAAAGAAAACATGGGCATGAATATCTATTAAGCCAGGTGTTACATACAATCCTTTTGCATCCACAACCTGTGTCGCCTGGCTTGCATTAATGTTGTTAGCAACCTGCATTATTTTTCCTGCGGTGATCGCAACATCCATTACAGCATCTATGTTATTCTTTGCATCAATAACATGGCCCCCTTTAATTACTATATCATAAGACTGGGCAGAAACTTCAGATGTAAAAAAACTTACAATTAAAAACAAACAATATATTTTTTTCACGGTCCTGTTTTTTTGGTTAAACATTGTAAAGCAGTAAAAGGAATTGAATCCGTTTTAAGTGGAGGCCAGTAAAAGCTCTTCCTTAACTCTTGCGGCAACAATTTTTTCCTGCCCGGGTTTTAGCATAAAAACAGTAAGCTTTATACTGTTCTCTTTTTCTTTTTCCCATGAGACCACTTCTATGGATGGTGACCCAGTACGCAACTTTTCACCAAGGGCAACGGGTGTTATTTTCACTTTAGTATTATCCCACGCTATTTGAAGGCAGGGTGAATGATTGGCAACAGGCGGCACAATAATTTCTGTTATAATACCGCTTACACTTTTTACCGCATTATTGATCAGCGCGATACGCTCTTCCCACATTTTCCATTCTTTGTCATGGTCTCTTTTTATATAACTGTCCAATGCCACGTACATACCAATGACCTCTTCCTTATTTACTTTCATGCCGCGACCGATATTACCTCCGTTAGGGGGAGCATTCAATCTTGCGGCAGCAACCAAATCTTTTTTACCCATTAATATACCGGTGCTTTGAGGCCCGCATATTGCTTTGCCTCCTGAAATACAAACAAGGTCAAAACCCATATCATTATACTTCCACAGATTTTCTACAGGCGGTACATCTGCCGCAATATCTATCATCGTTGGCAAGCTGTGCTTTCGCGCAATTGCAAGCCACTCGTTATGCTGAATCTTACCCGCTGGCGCCTCCCTGTTCAAAAACCACATCATTGCCGTTTTATCATTAATAGCTTGCTCTGCTTCAGCTGGGGTTTCAACGCTTACTATGGTAACACCTGTATTGGTAAGCGCGTGTTCATACCCGTTCATGTGGCTCTTCTGGATGACCACTTCAGACTTTAATCCTGTACCTTGAAGGTTTGGAAGTTGCGCAATTTTTTTTGGGTCCTTACCGGTGAGTACCCCGGCCATTCCCAACGCCATCGCCGACCAGCAACCCGCGGTAACCATAGAAGCTTCAGCATGACACATCTCTGCGATCTTTGCTCCTACCTTATCCTGCGCTTCATCCAGCATAACAAATTCTTTTGCGCTGCTGTTGATTGCTTCCATTACTTCTGCAGGCATCAGCGAGGCTGTCATAAAAGTATAGGTGCCCGCTGCATTGATAAATGTGCGCAAACCAAGTTCTGCAAGTACATCTCTTTTTGCTCCAGGTGCTGCAACAGCAAATGAAGAAGGAATAAGGCTTCCCAGGGTTCCGCCGGCAAACGGCAGTAGTGATATCCCTTTTAATAAATTCCTGCGTTTCATATTTTAATAGAATTTTTGGTTTATAAAAATTTTAGAAAATTATCCTGCGTCTTTTTGAATCATGCATGTATTCTTTGCGTGTAATATATCTCCCGGTACATTTATTTTCTTATGCGTTTATTTTTTGCTCACAGGGATTTTTCTTACTTCAGATACATCTTTAACTGTAACAGCATTTGAATTGTTATGGAAATGCTGCCTTATATAAGTTAACACCTCGACAATATCTTCATCTCTTAAAAAGCTGTGCTGGGGCATTACGTTATTATAGGACTTACCTTTCACATCGATAGGTTTATTCAAACCATTTAATACCAAACCGATCAATCTTTTCTTATCACCATTTACCCATTCGGAACTATCCAATGGGGGAAACCGATTGCCATCGCCTTTACCGTTTCGCTGGTGACAGGAAACACAATAAATATTATAAACAGATGCGCCTGGCAAAGCTTTGTCTTTATAAAGGTTATCATTTATTTCGTCAGGTGTACGAATATTTGAATTTAATTTTCTTTTTTCCATGGAGGCCAGTTCATCCCCGCCGAATTTCGCTTTATCGCCTTTATACATAATGCGCCATATCTTCCCTTTTTCTGATTCTGAAATATACAGAGAACCATCGGGGCCCATTGCCAGGCCCATTGGCCGGTACACTGCATCACTTACATTTACGACAGGGTCCACTCCTGCAAAGCCATCAGCAAAAACTTCCCATTCCCCGCTGGGTTTTCCATTTACAAAAGGAACAAAGCACACAAAATAACCGGCCTGAGGGTACGGTGACCTGTTAGTGGATCCATGAAAAGCAATGAATGCCCCATGTTTATAATGCTCAGGAAACTGGTCACCCTCATAAAACAGCAGATCATTTGGCGCCCAATGGCCGGGGAACCCCATGATGGGCTGTTGTACCGAGCTGTCCCTGGCAGGCATCTTTCCATCTCCTCCATATTCAGGTGCAAGTACATTTTTCTTTTGCATCTGATCATAATAACTATATGGCCAGCCAAAATTATTTCCATCATGTACCTGGAGAAACTCTTCTGATGGCAGCACTGCACTTTGCCATGTAGTAAATTTATCGGGCCATAGTAAATGGAGATCATCCCTTCCATGCATTACTATGTATAAATTTTTATCCTCCTTATTCCAGTCCATGGCTACAACACTTCTTATGCCGGTGGCAAACCTTCTTCCATCTGCTTGTTTGAGCCCTGTTTTGTTTTCATCAAATTGCCATATGCCGCCATGGTCTATTAGCTCAGGGCAAGGATCCAAACCTGCAAACCCCGGCGTGCCACCCGGTGTTCTTACCAGATCCTGGCAGGCATTGGATGGCGCTCCAAACGGCACATACATATGACCGTTATCATCAAAAGAAACAGGCTTGGTAATATGCCAATGAGAGCCTCTTGCATATTCTTCTGTAAGTACCACTTCCGTTTTACTTTCCGGAATTAATTTTCCTGGTGTTAATTTATTCCTGTAGACCACCAGCTCGGAAGCAAAATATAGATAGCCATTGTGAATGCGCATACAATTGGACATGCTGCCCCTGTTATTATAATCTCCAAAGTGTACGATAGAATCTGCTTTGCCATCATTGTTTACATCCCTTAGTGCCACATTACCACCTTCTCCTTTTTTTGAATGGCTCAGTTTCACATAGATATCTCCATTGTCATTTACCGCTAAATGTCGTGCAGGGCCAATACTGTCTGCAACAACAACTGCTTCAAAACCACCGGGAAGAAAAAGCCCGCCATTTCCCGGATCACCGTTAGGTAGTTTAGTTTTCCTGGTACATTGAACAGCACTTAGCATAACGAGTAGAAAATAAGAAATAAGAAATAAGGAATTAGGAATTAAAAAGTCAGGCGCAATTTTATTTTGCGTGGCCATTCTGATACTTTTTAGGAATGTAGTCATTAATTTGTTTTCCTTCTTTCCTTCTTATTATTTATTTCTTATTCCTTATTTGTTCCCTGCTTCCACGGCTTTGCTGAAATACCATTCAGATCCCATACAATTTTGCCTGCGCGGATGGTAAGCTCTGCCTCCAGTTTACGCTTACCTTCAAGCCTGTTACCGGCAGCATCAATAAAACCAAAACTCCCCTTTTGCATACTCAATATCGCTATATCGGCAACAGAACCTTCATCAAGATTTCCCAGGTCTTCGCGTTTAATTGATGTGGCAGCATTCCACGTTGCACGCGCGATGACATCCTGCAGCGTCATTCCAATAGCCATATATTTAGACATAATATTCAACATACTTTTCATTCCTGCATTCATGCTGAAGCGATGCAGGTCGCTGCCAAATGAATTGGGAACCAACCCTTGCTGAAAGGCAGGAATAGCCTGGCTGAACCAGAAGCCTGCGCCACCATGTCCGACATCGAACAATATCCCTCTTTTTTGAGCAGCTAATACAAAAGGACGAACCTTTCCCTGGCTATCAACCACTGGCATCCTTTCATCAATCTGTTCAAAAGAATGCGTAATAATATCCCCGGGCCGCATCTTTTCCAATTGGCCTTCCAAACTGAATTGCGGCAGGTGGCATTCTACAAATAGAGGTGTGTTTGATTTGTTTCCTGCTTCAATCGCTCTATCAAAAGGCGCCCAGTCGCTGCCTTCATAATGACCGATCTTTACTCCTACAATTATGTCTTTATATTTTTCTATGGTAAGTGCGGCGGAATCGGCATTCATATCATTAATGTTTTCCTGCATTGGCTTGCCACTCATGCCTGAAGCGGCAATGTTTACAAAGGCAAGTATGCGTGTTTGCGATTTATCAATCACCTGTTCTTTAAACAATGGAAAATTGCGCCATCCTGAAGTTCCTGCATCTACCACCGTTGTAACCCCTGACTTAAAGGTAAAATCATCCGGGGACACACTGTTAATGCCATCGGCAAATTTATCGGGCTTGCTGCCAACAAATACATGCGTATGGATATCGATTAAACCCGGCACAACATACATACCTGTTGCATCAATCGTTTTTTTTGATTGTGAAGGCGGAATATCATCAGCTACTTTTGCAATCTTTCCACCTTTGACGGCAATATCTTTTTTTGCATTGATGTGATTCTTTGGATCAATTATATTCCCGTTTTTTATGAGGAGATCATATTGCTGCCCATAAGAAAAAGCCTGGATCAGCAAAAACATTATAGAAAAAAAACCTCTTTCAAAATGACGCATGTTGCTATGAGATGAATGGTATGTTAACGGGCTTTTCATTTAGCGTTTTTTAATTCTTCATTCCATACCGGCGCACTTATTCCGTTGAGATCCCAAACAATTTTACCTGCACGTATGGTTAGCTCCGCTTCCAGTTTCTGCGTGCCTTTAAGTTTTGTTTTGCGAACATCCAAAAATCCAAAGTCTCCTTTTCTTACATTGTATACAGTTACATCTGCGTCAGCACCCACACTTAAATTTCCGAGGTCTGGCCTTTTGATAACATTGGCCGGGTTCCAGGTAGAACGAAGAATTACATCCTGTAAGCTCACACCCATGTTTAGAAATTTTGACATTACATTGCTCATATCTTTCATCCCACTGTTCATGCTTTCAGCATGGAGGTCTGTGCTGATAACATTGGGCAGGAAGCCCTGCTGTATTGCGGGAACAGCTTGCCGCCATGAGAACGCACCTCCGCCATGGCCTACATCAAAGATGATCCCCCTTTTTTGTGCTGCGAATACAAATGGCTTCACCTTGCCATTTTCATCAACGACTACTTCCCGTTCAGTAGGGCCATATGCGTAAGTATGCGTAAAGATATCCCCGGGGCGCAGGTGCTTCATAAACAAGTCTTCGATAGAATTTGGCGGATGGTGTTCACCAAAATCAACCATCACCGGAACATTGGCAAGATTGCCTGCTTCCACAGCGCGATCTACCTGTGTAAAGTCTCCCCAGTAATGCGCAGCTTTAATACCAACAATAATACCAGGGAATAACCTTGTTATCATATAAGCAGTCTGTTGCGGATTCATGTCATTTACATCCTGTTCTTCAAAACGGCCTACCATGCCATTGCCAACAATATTTATTAACGCGAGCACCCTTGTCTGTGATATGTCAATAGTTTGCTTTTTGAAAAGCCGAAAATTTCTCCAGCCCGAAGAACCTGCATCCACCACGGTTGTAACACCCGCCCTGAATGTAAATGCATCAGGCGGGAGACTTGTTAAGCCATTGGCAATATACGCATCCACATCTGTCCCATTAAAAGCATGAACATGCATATCAATAATACCGGGTGTAACATACAGGCCGCTAACATCAATAACTTTTTTTGCGTCGTTTGACGGGATGTCTTTTGCAACCTGGGATATCTTACCATTTGTAATGGCGACATCCATTTGCCCGTCAATTTTATTTTTTGGATCAATTACATGCCCTCCCTTTAACAAGATATCTATTTGCTGAGCATGCAAAATGTTTACAGCAAAAAAACAAAGCACCAGGAGAATGTTGCGGATTGCCTTTTCGAAAAAGCCATGCAATAATATTTTTTGATAAAACATGTAAGAACGTTTTAATAATTTTTTAAAACAGGGTATGAATTATTTCTAACGTCGGTTCGGACTTTATCATTTCCACCTGAACATTATTTCCAATAACAACCAGGATTAAATATTCGGGTATTTGAATGTTTGAATATACTTAAATCATTGTTGATTTTGATAAATTAATATACTACTATTATTAATTTTTTTATTGCTTATTGAATTGCCTGTTGCTATTGCCTGTTGCCTGTTGATCAATAACTTTTGGAAAGTTCGAAACTTTCCAAAAGTTTATCTTCTCAGCGGGGTTTTCCGTTTTGAAACTTTTAAATTGGAAGAACTTGCCGGAAAACCGATGCTTGCACGAACACCGAAAAATTAAAAGGTTGGCTTTCCATATAATTGAAGTCTCTGCACAATAACTTTTGGAAAGTTCGAAACTTTCCAAAAATTTCACATCAATCGGGATTTTCTGTTTGGAACTTTTGAATTGAAAAGAACTTGCCGGAAGCTCCGATGCTTGCACGAACACCGAAATACAAAGGTTGACTTTCCATATAATTGAAGTCTCTGCACAATAACTTTTGGAAAGTTTGGAACTTTCCAAAAGTTTCAACGTCTACACGACGCCGTTGGTCGGAGACCAGACGGGGGCGACCGTTTCTCTTCAGGCGTTAAGCGCATCGAAAAAAAATAGAAAGCCCCGCCCTTATCAGCTGATTAATAAATATAGATGACGGGCTGCGGGATCGAAACGGAAATCCTTTTGGCGGTCATAATGATCTAATCAGAATACACTTTCCCGCCAAAAGATTGCAGAGAAGAGCCTGGGCAAAAGATGAGGCATGGGCTATGGCTGAGAGCCCCTAAAAAGTAATAAGTAGAAAGTAGCGGGTATAAAGCACACATTGTCTATAGTAAGTTAGTTCCCTCTCAGAAGGAGAGGGGTTGGTGTGAGGCCTTCAATATTCAAGTATAAGATCCATTAATTATTAAATGACTTATGTTGCCAACGGAGGCCCACCCGGTACTACTATTTTTTCATGCGGGATTATTATCGTATTACGCTTAGCCATAAATTTTGCGGTTCGATATTCTCCCATGTAAATAGATCCTGTGATCATATCTCCTGAAAGGGTACCTGTAAAAGTAAAAGTGATAGAATCAGCAGGCAGGCGATCAACACTTCTTAATTTAACCACATCCCCTTCCAGTGTTCCCCGTATGTCCCGCACAGTAAATTCACCTTTATGTAAGCCCTGGATCCAGTTGCCATCCTGCTCCAGAAAGAAAGTATGCTTACTGGTACTACTGAAAAATTCAATATCAGCATCCCACCTCCCGGCAATATTTCCGGCAGGCGTGGCTAATGCCGTAGACTTCAGATCACGTTTGCGGGAAAGCACTTCATACACCCTTGCTGCAACTACTTTATCATTGCCCGGTTGCATTTGCCCGGTAGTTATATTAATAGAAACCTTACCATCTTTTATCGCACCGCTGCCAATGGCAACCCTCGGTTTATTTCTTCCGAGCTCTTCGGCCATTTCATCGCCGGTAATATTAAGGGCCAGGGGATCCCAATAGATATTGAGTACCGGTGACCGGTTGGATCGCCCCGTCGGCTCAAAAACACTGGTAGTAACACCGGCAATTGCAGAAACTTTTTTGGCAATATTATCCAGCCATGAGAGCCATGTTTTCCATTCGTTTGCATGATCTCTTTTTGTCCATGCTTCTACTGCTGCCAGCATGCCTATCATCTCTTCACGGCCAACTTTATTATCACGCCCGGGGCCATGATGTGGTGAACTGGCCTGCCATGCAGACATGAGGATATCTTTTCTGCCAAGAACCAGCCCCGCGCATTGCGGGCCACAAATAGCTTTCCCACCACTATAAATCACTACATCTGCACCACGCTGCAGGTGTACGTTGGGAATCGTAAGCACTTCCGCCGCAGCATCAACAACCACCGGAACTTTATGGAGCTTTGCAATGGTTGCCACCGTTTCCAAAGTGAGCAGCTGCACGGGCTGCCCCGGTAAAGGTGGCCCATCTTCAGCCATCATATAGATCATGGCTGTGCGGGTGCTCAACGCATTTGTTAACTCTTCCGGCGTTGTTACCTCGATGATCTTCGCACCTATATTGCGTATCGCATGATCATATACATTTCTCGAAGATCTTGGTATCACCACTTCTGTTTTATCAAAACCTGTAAGGTCCGGGATACGAATTAGTTTCTCCGGGTTCCCGCCGGTAATACAAGCCGCAGTTACGTGCTTCATCCCCGCCGCGCACCCTGCTGAAACCATACCCCATTCAGCACCTGTTATCTCTGCAAGCCTCGCCCCGATGCCATCAGCCAATTCATCGTATTGAACAAAATCTTTAGATGCTGCCTCCATCGCCTGGCGTACCTGCGGCCGTTCAATAGACCCTCCAATAATGGTAAAGGTGCCGCGGCAATTGATGATAGGCTCGACACCGATTGACTGAAAGATGTTGGGTCCAATCGCCAATTCGCCGGTAGGGATAAATTGTTCGGCGCCATCAACCAACAAACTGTCTTTGTGTGAGGGTTCAGCAAATAGTGATGTAAAAGGAAATACAGTTCCCGTAAGAGGAAGCAGTGTAAGGCCTTTTATTATATTCCGTCGTTTCATGATAAGGAAAGTTTTAGTGAATTATATTTTTGGATCAGTTACACAACCGGTTATTTACTCTTTTAGTTCGACGATCATCTCAATTTCTACAGGAATATTGGAAGGCAGGGACGCTACCCCAACTGATGACCTGGCGTGTTTACCATTTTCTCCGAATACCTCAACCATAAGATCCGAACATCCATTGATAACCTGTGGCTGATTTTCGAATGTGGGTATGGCGTTGACCATGCCGAATACTTTTACAATGCGTTTTACTTTATTCAGGTTTCCAATTTCTGCTTTGAGTGTGGAAAGCAATGAAATACCTGCTAATCTTGCGGCATCGCGAGCCTGTTCAAGGGTAAGATCGCTCCCAACTTTACCAATAACAAGTCCGCCCCCGGGTTTGTCGGGGCCATGCCCCGAGAGATATATCAAATTACCAACACGTACCGCTTTTACATAATTAGCCACGGGGGCAGAGGGCGTTATTAGCTGAATATTGAGTTCTTTAAGATGGGCTTCAACATCAATTTGTTTGCCCTGGGCATTACCCGTTACCCGGCAAATAAAGATGGTTATAAAAATAAGGATGAATGTCTTTTTCATTTATTGTATGCTTTTAGTGGTCTTTTCATTTGTGGCATTGCGCTCTTTGGCTACTTCTTCGGAAATTACAGCGTCTGATGTATTGCTGAAGTTTTGCCTGATATAGGTTAATACTAATGCCATCTGATCATCGGTTAAAAAGCTATGTGACGGCATCAGGTTATTAAAGATTTTTCCATTTATAGTAATAGGCTTCTCCAGCCCGTTCAGCAATATACCAATCAATCTTTTCTTATCTCCATTTACCCATTCAGAACTATCCAATGGTGGGAACCTGCTTCCATCTCCTTTACCATTCTGCTGGTGGCATGATACACAATAGGTACTATAAATCTGCTCACCGCCCGCTGCAACACCTTTTTGCAGGTTATCTGCTATTTCACCGGGGTCTTTTATATGTGCGCTTGTTACTTTTCTTTTTTCCATGAATGCGAGGTCAGCGGCGCCGAATTTGGTTCGGTCACCCTTGTACATTATACGCCATATTGTTCCTTTGCGTGAATCGCTGATGTACAAAGAACCTTCCGGCCCTTGAGCCAAACCCATTGGCCTGTGCTCTGCATCTGTTGTATTAACAATAGTATCTATACCCGCAAAACCATCTGCAAAAACTTCCCAGGGGCCTGAAGGATTCCCATTTTTAAAAGGAACAAATGCAACAAAATAACCTCCCTGTGAATAAGGCGAGCGAATAGTAGAGCCATGAAAAGCAATGAATGCGCCATTTTTATAATGTTCAGGAAACTGGTCACCTGTATAAAATAATATATCATTAGCAGCGAAATGGCCGGGAAAACCTATCAGGGGCTGTTCATATTTACTGCCATTGCCTTCTTTTTTTCCATCCCCGCCATATTCAGGATTCAACAATTTCTTCCCCTGCAGTTGATCGTAGTAATAATATGGCCAACCTGCATCTGTACCTTGCTTTACCCTCAAAAATTCTTCCGCAGGCAACAGGACACTTTGCCATTGTGTGTATTTCTCAGGCCATGTCCTGTGCATTTCATCTCTTCCATGCTGAACGATGTATATATTCTTATCTAAAGAGTTCCAGGTTATAGCTACCACACTCCTGATGCCTGTGGCAAAGCGCTTCCCATCTTTAATTGTCTGGTTTTTTTTATTGGGGTCAAACATCCAGATTCCGGCGTGTTCTGCTAATTGCGGGCAAGGGTTTTGCCCGGGAGATTCCGGTATCCTGTCAAACACCTGGCACACATCGGAGGGAGAGCCAAAAGGAACATACATATTTCCTTTATCATCAAATGCGATAGATTTGGCCGTATGGTTATGTCCAAAAGGGTCATGATGAAAATCATCTGTAAGTATTACTTCCAGGTTACTGTCGGGTTCAAGCTGACCGGGTATAAGCTTACACCTGTAAATTGTACTCGGTGAGCTGAAATATAAATAGCCATTGTGTATGCGCATAGCAGTTCCGTAACTATCCGGATCATCATACACACCAAACCTTTTAATAATGTCTGCTTTGCCATCATTGTTCTCATCCCTGAGAACTACATTACCACCATCCGGATAAGCGGCTCTTAACTTTACATATATATCACCGTTATCATTTACAGCAAGGTGTCTTGCACCACCTAAATTGTCAGCAACCACAATGGCTTCAAAATTTCGAGGCAACATCAGGCCACCATTATCCCGATCACCATGAGGCACAGTAGGGTTACATTTTGAAAAAATTATAGCCAGGAAAAATAAAGCGATGCCCGTAAGAAGTTTTGTTACTGAGGATACTTTAACAGCAAAATATTTTTTTATCATCATTTTCAGCAAAATATTATTATAAATAAAAAAGAAATGATACTCTTATATTTTCTCTCTTGTGGTTAATACTGTTTGATAATAAATGCTTTTATATTATTTAAAATTGGCTTTGCGTTTTTTTATTATAACCCCCGTTTATAATGATAATGATTTTTGGCACCTATCGCTTACTGATTAAAAGCCAATTTAGTGTTTTTGAAAAATATTAAAAGGAATACTGTCAACTTTTGTTAGCTTTCCTTTCCATCCCCGGATTCCAATGTAACTTCCAAATAATATTTCCTTTAGCTTGGGAAAATTAAGAAAAGCATTTATCAACACGGTTAGGATATTTCAACAGGCTGCTTTCGAGGGGTGAATTTTATATTGCAAGAAGCCCATAAGATAGTTAAAAATATTGCATCATTTACATTTAATTTTATGCAGGCGACGGCTATTTGATATTTTGAGGTGCTGGAAAAGATATTAGCTTTGGATATCCTTAGCAGGGAGAAAAGATTTAATAGCCTTTTGATCCGCTTTCAACCTTAGTAGAAACAAATGACATAAATGATTCAACCTTATTACCTTATTTTCAAATAAATGAAAATAGAATATAACAAAATAACTTTCCAGGAAGAATATGAAGAATTCATTAAATTTTATCAAAAAACCTGACAACCTTCTAAAAAGTATCGGTCAAAATAAGGTAATAAGGTTGTGTGTGTTTAATTAGTCATTTTTCTACTAAGGTTAAAAGACTTGCCTGTCACAGAGTATGAAAAGAAAAATAAAGTTTTGAATAATTATAATTGTAAACTATTCCGGCACCTCAAAATATTAATTAGCCCAGGCAACGAAAGATGCGTAAAAAGGATGATTGAATGAAACCAGGTACCTTTCTTTTTGATTGCTGATAAATAACAACACGGGAGCACGAACCTGAATACAGCATAAAATTTTATTGCGTTTGCAAGGCGATTAGAATATCTAAAACACAATGCGACCAGCCCGCTTGCTTAAAAAATTTAAACAATAAAAACAATCTCATATGAGAAAACTGATTGGCCTGTTTCAATTTCTTTTGCTATTGTGTAACGTTGCATGGCCTCAGCAAAAAGCTACTATAAAAGAATACAACAAGTCGTTTACAACCTATCCTTTTTCTGATCCCGACCCGGTACCGGGTATGAATAAAATTTATCCTTATTATCGTTTTGATGGTTATACAGATAAGCCCGTTCAAAAAGAATGGAAAGTTGTTGAATTGGAGAACGATTACATTAAAGTAATGATACTCCCCGAAATTGGTGGTAAGATATGGACAGCGATTGAAAAATCCACAGGGAAGCCCTTCCTCTATTACAACCATGTGGTTAAATTCAGGGATGTAGCCATGCGCGGGCCATGGACCAGTGGCGGCCTTGAACCGAATTACGGCATTATAGGACATACCCCGAATTGCGCTACACCAGTGGATTATACCACGATACATAAAAACGATGGCAGCGTTAGTTGTGTCATTGGCGTGTTAGATCTGCTCACGAGAACAACCTGGCACCTGGATATTAATCTCCCCGTAAACAAAGCGTATTTTACCACCAGTTCTTTTTGGTATAACGCGTCTCCGTTTGAGCAGCCTTATTATACATGGATGAACACCGGTATTAAAGCAAAAGGTAACCTGCAGTTTATTTATCCGGGCATAAAATACCTGGGGCATTCCGGCGAATACAGCAACTGGCCAATTAATAAAGAAAATGGTAAAGACATTTCTTTTTATGAGAACAACAATTTTGGTAGTTATAAATCTTACCATGTATTTGGAAAATATACAAATTTTTTTGGCGGTTACTGGCATGATGAAGAGTTTGGAATGGGACGATATTCAACTCACGACGATAAAGCAGGAAAGAAGATCTGGATATGGGGATTATCGCAGCAGGGAATGATCTGGGAGAAATTATTGAGCGATACAGATGGCCAGTACGTTGAAGTGCAAAGTGGTCGGTTGTTTAACCAATCGGCCGAACAAAGCACATTCACTCCTTTTAAACACAGGGGCTTTTTACCGCATACAACAGATACCTGGACTGAATATTGGTTTCCTGTTTTAAAGACAAAGGGATTTGTGGAAGCAAATAATTATGGGGCATTAAATCTTAAAAAAGAAGAAGGCTGGCTTAAAATTTATTTTTCTCCCCTGCAGGCTATTCATGATGAAATAACTATAAAAGACGGCGACAAAATTGTTTATAACAAAACGGTTGATCTTAAAACACTCAAAATATTTTCTGATTCTTTCAGGCTTAATACACCCGGTGATCACCTGGTACTTACTTTAGGAAAAAATAAACTAGTATATGACGCATCACCGGATGCCAATGTATTGAATCGCCCTGTCGACTCACCTGCTGATTTTGACTGGAATTCGGTATACGGTTTATCATTACAGGGAAAAGAAAATATCCGCCAAAGATATTTTGCAGCAGCAGAAGAGAACCTGAAAGCCTGTCTTCAAAAAGATCCCAACTATATGCCCGCCCTAACAGATTATGCAATGCTGTTGTACCGCAATATGAAATATCCGGAAGCGCTTAATATGGCAAAAAAGGCGCTGTCAATTGATACATACGATCCTGCCGCAAACTACTATTACGGGCTTATCAATGGAAAATTGGGGAAAATTGCGGATGCAAAAGATGGCTTTGATATTGCTTCGATGGGAATTGAATATCGAAGTGCCGCTTATACGTCCTTAACCACTATTTACCTTAAAGAAAACAATTTGGATAAGGCGATTGATTATGCGCATAAAAGTATTGACTGTAACAGGTATGCTATGGATGCCTGGCAAATGCTTGAAGTTATTTATCGTTTGAAAAAAGATAAACAGCACGCGGGTAAAATAGCAGACACGATTCTTTTATTTGACCCCCTGAACCACTTCGCAGGATTTGAAAAATACATATGGGAAAATTCACCGGCATATAAACAAGAATTTATTAGCAGTATAAAAAATGAACTACCCCAGCAAACCTTTCTTGAACTCGCTATATGGTATTATAACATCGGAAGAAAAGATGAGGCAGAAAAAGTATTACGGCTTTCCAGCCCCAATGCAGAAATATTATACTGGCTATCTTTTCTTCAGGATAAACCTGTACCAATTAAAGATATTAGCCCCGGCGGAACTTTTCCTTTCCGGTCCGAAACAGCCGAAGTCCTGGAGAATCTTATTCAAAAAAATGGTTACTGGCTTTTAAAATATCATCTCGCGCTGATTCAATGGAATTCAAATAATATCCCTGCCGCGAAAGACCTCTTTACCCAATGTGGTAACCAGTCAACATATGCACCTTTTTATGCGGCAAGAGCAAATTTTAATATGCTTAATGATACTGCGAAAGTATTTGCTGATCTGCAACAGGCCGCAAAACTGGATAAAGACCAATGGAGATATGGAAAAGCTTTGATTAATTATTATTCAAAGCAAATGCAATTGGATAATGCATTAACTGTTGCTGCCCGATACTACCAGCAATTTCCTGAAAACTATATAATAGGAATGCTCTATGTAAAAGTTTTGCTGATAAACAAACAATATAGCTCCGCTAATAAAATTTTACAAACAATAAAGATACTGCCCAATGAAGGCGCTACTGATGGCAGGCAATTGTACAGCGAGACGCAACACATGCTGGCAATAGATGAAATGAAAAATAAAAACTATAAAAAAGCATTGGACTATATTTCAGCGGCAAGGCTATGGCCCGATCAGCTTGGGTCAGGTAAGCCATATGATAGTGATATTGATGAGCGCCTGGAAGACTGGCTCGCCTATCAGTGCTTCATTAAACTAAACGATGAAAAGGCAGCACAACAAATGTTGAATAAAATACTTTCATTTCCATACGTTGACAACAATGGAAATATTTCATCAGCAGCAAATAATGTTATTACCGCATGGGCCATGCAAAAAACAGGAAAGGAAGAGCAGGCAGAAAAATTTTTGCAGGATTGGAATAAAAAAGCACCCACCAATACTATAGCACAATGGGCCTTAAATGTATATAAAGGAAAGCATTCCTATGCCGGGGATGAAAAAATAACTAATGAAAATTATCGGGTGCTGCAGGAGTGGATAGAAATTCAGTAAATAAAATAATATTATACAGCATTGAATTTTTATAACGTCAAAGAGTACCGTATAATTATCATTCTTACAATTAATTGCTAAATGAATATTTCATTTTATAAAAAAATTATTTATAAAAGCTGCATGCTTTTGAGCATGATTTTATTGCAACAACAAGCCATTGCACAAATAAAAAATGCCTGGGCTTTAGGTGATGGAGAAAAAGTTTTTCGGGATGATCATAATCATCCGGATAAAAATGGAAATTTTATTTGGGATGGAAAAACCATTCATTTGAAAGGCCTCTTTAATGAGGTGCTGGCATTCCAGGTTATCATCGAAACGGATGTTGCGGGAGCAAAAGGAATTGAATTGTCGTCTGATGCATTATTTAACAAAGCCTCCGGTAAAGTAATTGGTGCCAGCACCTTAAAATACGGATCGCAGGGAACCATCGAAATTTTCACCGAACACTATTTACATGTAAAAGATTCAACACTGCCTAACTGGTATTATGGCTCTCCTGCAGCAGCACCAAAAAAAATGACCGGATGGATCCCTGATGCACTCATCCCAACAGATGCTACTCCCGGTAAAGGCGGTTTCCCCATAGATATCGCCGCCAATCAAAACCAGGGATTCTGGATAGATCTTCACCTGCCGCGTGACCAGGAAAATTTTACCGCCGGAATTTATGAGAGTACGATACAAGTGCTGCAACAAGGAAAGGTCATTAAAGAAATTCCTGTAGAAGTAACCTTATTGCCGCAATACCTGCCCGATGAAGATCATTCAAATGTTTGGCTATTCACAGAGGATGTTTATGCTTACTTTCCCACACTATCTAAACAACAGGTTGATGCTATGCTGAAATTTGAAGGGCACAGGCACAGGATACAGGTGGTTGGTGGATCTGATGTAAACCAGTTATCTTTTAATAATGAGAGCCTGGTGAAATACAAAAGCTATCTTGATGGTAGTGCGTTTACTCCGGCGAACGGTTATCACGGTGTTGGAGAGGGAATTGGTGAAAAGATTTTCCCCATTGGAATGTACGGCGCCCGGGTTATGGGCAGCACAAAAGATTCAGTTCAGCAGCAGGCAAATCTATGGGTACAATGGTTCAAAAAAAATGCACCCCGAACTACTTATTTCTGGTATATTACAGACGAACCTGATTCAACTAAATATGCGTGGATAAAAGAAAGAGCAGGATGGATAAAAAGTAACCCCGGCCCCGGAAAAGCAATGCCCGTGTATTCAACAACGGCCTATAAAAAAGATCTTTCAGGTGCCATTGATATATGGGCCGGGTATGATGGCGTTGATTTGACAGAGCTGCCTTCAATAAGAAAAAATGGAGGTGATCATTGGTTTTATAACGGTAATCGCCCGCGTTATGGTTCTTTAATATTAGAAGGCGCCGCTGTAGATTTCAGGGTTAACAGCTGGATCCTTTATAAGTACGGAATCAGTACCTGGTTCATTTGGAATGGAACACATTGGCAGCATAATGGCCAGGGGCCCAAAAAACATTTGCATCAAAATATGTTCGTAAACCCACTGACATTTATAAATGACCGCCTGGAATATGGCAATGGTGATGGAATATTATTTTACCCCGGCCACATGCCTTTCTATCCTGAAGAAGACAGGGGCTTAAATATATTATTGCCTTCTATTCGTTTAAAAAATATAAGAAGGGGCCAGCAGGATGCAGCAATCATGTGGATGGCAGAGAATAAAGCCGGAAGGGGAAAAGTGATAAGCATTATTAATAAAGTCGTTCCGAAAGCATTGAGTGAAGTTTCTATGAAAGACCGTGTACAATGGTCTCAAAGAGGAAATGATTACGACAAAGTACGTGATGAATTGTTGAAATTGCTATAAATCGTTGCATTCGGTTACTTTGTTATTTAATAAGATTTGAATTACAATTTCTAATAGCATAATTCTATTCACATGAAAAATAAGCGCAGGGATTTTTTAAAACTAACGGGTGTTGCGGGCCTTGGTATAGCCGGCAATATGTTCAGTGGATTTGCAGCACTGGCGGATAATTATACTCAATCAAATCATATGGATAAAACTAACAATCTTCCAGATGAAAAAGACCTTAGCGTAATTGGACTATACGGTCCCTGGGCTGCTTCATTAACGGATTATAAATTGCCGTCATTTTCTTTCCGGAAAAATGATTTTCAGGATGTCGAAGCATGGCGGGGAAATGCAAGGCAACGTGTTATTGACAGATTAGCAATTCCGGATATCGGGAGCATCCCAAGAGTCACGATAAAAAATCAATATGAGTATGATGGTTTGCATATTGAAGAGCTAAGCTGGCAGCTGCCATATGGCCGTGCTACAGAAGCAGTTTTACTAAAGCCCGCGAAAGCAAAAGGGCGATTACCGGGTATACTTGCCTTTCATGATCATGGCGGGAACAAATATTTTGGTACAAGGAAGATTATTAAAACATCGGAGAAACAACATCCATTGATCGTAGCTCATCAGAAGGAATATTATGAAGGTTTTGCATGGGCAAATGAAATTGCAAAACGGGGCTATGCTGTTTTGGTTTCAGATGCGTTTCCATTTGCAAGCAGGAGGGTAATGATACAGGATGTACCCACACATATGCGGGAAGAATTAACAGACGATAATCCTGAGGATCCAAAAAACATTGCCGCTTACAATACATGGGCCGGCCAGCATGAACACGTGATGGCGAAATCGTTATTCAGTGCAGGGACTACCTGGCCTGGTGTATTTTTTGCAGAAGATCAAAAAGCATTGGATATATTATGCGCCCGCGACGATGTAGATGCAAACCGCATTGGTTGCGGCGGCTTATCCGGGGGAGGCATGCGTACTGCCTTTATGGGCGGTTTGGACCCGAGAATTAAGTGTGCTGTTTGTGTGGGATTCATGACTACCTGGAGAGATTTTCTTCTGAATAAATCATTCACGCATACATGGATGGTGTATGTCCCTTTGTTACCGAATGAATTGGATTTTCCCGAGATCTTAGGATTGCGTACACCGCTTCCAACGTTGATTCTGAATGATGAAGATGATGGATTGTATACAATTGAAGAGATGAAGCGGGCTGATAAAATATTAAATGAAGTTTATACAAAAGCAAAGGCAGGGGATCATTATAAATGTTCTTATTATCCGGGACCGCATAAATTTGATAAAAAGATGCAGGCGGAAGCCCTTGACTGGTTTGATAAATGGTTGAGGGCTTAGAGAACAGGAACTGAAACAAAATGAATTTTGTCGCTAAGAAAACGTTGCTGCACAAGAGTGCAACCATTTTCAATAATTATGATGATGATGCGTCCATAAAATATCACTATTGCCCGACTAAAATTGGTTGTGTTTCATAAAACCCTTTAGTTTATCCTGAGTTATCGAAGGATAGCTGTGCGTTCGGAGCCCCCTCCCCCCCGGAGAGGGGGTTGGGGTGAGGTCAAGCCAGGTAAGGGCCTAAGTCATTTAGCCAGTAAATAAAAAAAAAATTAACTATTAAATACAATATAAATGAAAAGTAACCGCAGAAAATTCCTGCAATACTCAGGCCTTACAGGAATAGGCTTAGCTGGCGCTAATATCATAAAAACTTATGGCCGTCTTCATGATCACGACACCATACAGAACCTGCCAAATACAACCGGTAACCAACAGTTCAATATGAGTGGTTATGCTGCTCCTAAGTTGGATATGGTGCGCATTGGCTTTATTGGATTAGGTAACAGGGGGCCGGCAGCCGTAGAACGGATGAGACATATAGAAGGTGTGGATATAAAAGCATTGTGCGACTTACGTCCCGAGAAAGCTGATGCAGTAAAAAAATCACTGGAAGGCACGGCTCATCACCCTACTGTTTATACCAATAAAGAAGAAGAATGGAAAAAATTGTGCGAACGAACTGATCTTGATCTTGTATATGTTGCTACCCCCTGGAGCCTGCACACTCCCATAGCAGTGTATGCTATGAAGCAAGGTAAACATGTATGTGTGGAAGTTCCTGCTGCCAAAACAATTGATGAATGCTGGGAATTGGTGAAAACATCTGAAAGCACGCGAAAGCATTGCATGATACTGGAAAATTGTTGCTATGATTTCTTTGAGCTGCTTACGTTAAACATGGCAAGGCAGGGATTGTTTGGTGAGATCGTTCATGGCGAAGGTGCCTATATTCACAACCTGCTCGAAGGAAATTTTTCCAAAGATAAATATTGGAATATGTGGCGTTTGAAAGAGAACTTCAGAAACGGCAATTTATATCCTACACATGGATTAGGCCCGGTTGCGCAGGTAATGAATATCAACCGTGGTGATAAAATGAATTCTCTTGCATCTTCTTCATCTATCGACTTTATGATGGGAGCAAAAGCAAAAGAACTTGCGGCCAAAGATGATTTCTATAAACCTTATGCAGGTAAAAGTTTCAGGGGTAATATGAACACTACAACCATTCATACTGAAAAAGGGCGTACCATTATGTTGCAGCACGACGTAACTTCTCCAAACATTTACTCACGCATTTACAAGATAAGTGGCACTGCAGGTTCCTCCTTAAAGTATCCGCTTCCGGGCAGGCTGTCTTTCGGTGGTGGTGAGGATTGGCTAAGCGAAGAAGAATACAAAAAGATGGAGGATAAATATCAACCTGCTATAGTTAAAAAAGTTGGTGAAATGGCAAAGCAGGTTGGCGGCCATGGTGGCATGGATTTTTTAATGGACTGGCGCACCATTGATTGCCTTCGCAATGGACTTCCGCTGGATATCAATGTTTATGATGCCGCGCTCTGGAGTTCCGTTGCGCCATTAAGTGAATGGTCGGTAGCAAACCATTCCAACGCCATTGCCGTGCCCGATTTTACTGCCGGTTCCTGGAAAACCAATCAGCCTGTTGATATCTTATTGCAAACGGGAGGAACTACAAAAGTGCTTATGTAACGGGATCAAAACATTTGATCCTGGTGCATGCAAATTGTATTTGCTATCCTTATATAAATTCTTCTGCGCTTCCTTCATGGCAGCTTGCAGCTATATTTAAAACCCATGAGCAAAACAATAGCTCCCACAATAGATGCAGCTTCATTAACCAACCGTGAGTCTTTTATTTCTATCCTCATCATAGGGCTGCTGTTCTTTATTTTCGGATTTGTTTCATGGGTAAATTCCATATTGATCCCATATTTTAAAATTGCATGTGAGCTCACTAATTTTCAATCATACCTGGTCGCCTTTGCTTTCTATATTTCTTATTTTATAATGTCTGTGCCATCCTCTTACCTGTTAAAAAAAGCAGGGTTTAAAAAAGGAATGATGATTGGCTTTTGGACGATGGCCCTGGGTGCTTTTATTTTTGTACCTGCCGCACTCACCCGAACTTATGAGATATTCCTGTTGGGGCTTTTTAGCATTGGAACCGGCCTTGCTGTACTTCAAACTGCAGCCAATCCATACATCACTATTTTAGGATCCCGGGAAAGGGCCGCACAGCGGATTAGTATAATGGGCATTTGTAATAAAGGGGCCGGTATTCTTGCACCTTTAATATTTGCTGCTGTTATATTAAAAGCAACAGATACAAACTTATTCAGGGAGCTGGCTACTATGAATGATGCAGACAAAAACATTGCTTTAAATGAACTGATAAGAAGGGTTATTCTTCCCTATACATGTGTAGGCGCAGTGCTTTTTATTTTAGGATTAATGGTTCGTTATTCGCCGCTTCCTGAAATAAATACGGAGCATGAAAGTCCCGAAGTGGCAATCGCTAATTCTGGCAAAAAGAACATCTTTCAATTTCCACATCTGATCCTTGGGGCCGTTGCTATTTTCCTTCATGTGGGAACCCAGGTCATTGCAATTGATACCATAATCGGGTATGCAAATTCTATGAATATAAATCTATTGGAAGCCAAAGTATTTCCTTCCTACACACTCTTTGCAACCATATGCGGTTATATACTTGGAATTATTTGCATCCCTAAATTAATCAGGCAGGTAAATGCTTTGCGGGTATGTACATTATTAGGAATAATGTTTACATTCCTGATCATCTACGCCAATGGGAACGTGAGCTTTTTGGGCCATTCGGCTGATATCTCTATATGGTTCGTGGTTTTGCTGGGGTTCGCCAATTCATTGGTATGGGCAGGTATATGGCCATTGGCTTTGGATGGATTGGGAAGGTTTACGAAACTCGGCGCTTCTGTAATGATCATGGGTTTATGCGGTAACGCAATACTGCCACTTTGCTATGGATACTTCGTAGATTTATATAATGCGCGCCAGGCTTACTGGATATTATTTCCCTGTTACCTCTATCTTGTATTTTATGCATTCTATGGACACAGGATCAGGAGATGGGCTTTGTAAAATTGTAAATTAATCTGTTTGAATAAAACAGGAGAGATTCAATGATGTTCAACAAAATTATTATGCCAGATGATAAAAAAATATTTATTTGAAAATAGTCTTTCCGGTGTTTCCGCAAATTCTTCTCATTTGTTCAAATTCTTCTTTATATTTTTTTAGCCCGTCTTCACTTATCTTTTGACCAGACATGCTCACAGGATTTATGAATGTTATATTTTTTCCACTCAATGCCGCTGCAAGCGAAATATCACCCCATTTAAGAAAGCCGGGCAAGTGAATGCCGGTACTAAAAAACTCTACAGAATCACGATTGTCAAACAGGTAACTGACGGGAGCATAGTGCAGGGTAACGTTTTCTATGTTCCCCTCAAGCGCTGCAAGATATAACCCGGCAAGCCCCGCTTCTTTATTTGCGTTTATACTAATTTTAGTTGATGGGCATCTTGCTTTAATAAACTCCGCCACTACCTTAAGCTCTTTTACCCACTCGCCCATAACAGTTTTACCTAACCACAAATATGACTTGGATAATGTACGAAGCCTTCCGGTACTATCATTAGAATTCAAAGAACCGGAAGAAGTTTCTCCTGTGCCGGAAAGATCCACAATGGCAATCCCCGCGCCTGATTTTATTAACCCCTCAACCAGCCCGGTAGAAATATTTTGTTTCCCTTCAGGGTTACTAACAATCACAAATTCTTTTGGATCCTTTGGTGAAGCATGAAGCAGGAGCGGGATAAGTTTGTCATCTGAGGTTTCCAAAGCAAATCTCTTCCATCCGTTTACCTGTGAATATTCATGCACATTTTTCAAATATGATTTTTCGTTAACTCTCAAAATATTTCTCAACTCATTTCTTTTTGCCATTGCATTAAAAGATTTGGTATTTAAAAAGGCGGCTCTTAATTCATTTCCTCTCCGTTTACAGAACCCCTCTGTACTTAGTACCCCAGGGTCTCTTTTACCTTTAGCATATACCATCAACTGTTCACTTGGCAATGTATTAAACGGCATCTCTTTTACAGGTGCCCCGGTACCAATACCTTTCAAATGAAGATTAAACCATCCAAGCATTGCTTCCCTGTCTTCCGGCCAATATCCATGAGTAAGATCAAAAGTATCGTATGAAATATTATTTTCTACACCCAGCATTTCAAATACGGGTTTCGAATTTTTATAACTGCGCAACATTTCACGGGGGTTAAATGCCTTGTTGCGATCTTTGTTATGATTGCACATTTTTATAGCCCGTGGAGCGATCAACGCAAGCACTGGTGCTTCTTCAGTAAAGGTTAACCCATCAGGGAGCACTTCACAAAAACAGGGAGATCCCATAATATATGACTCAAATGTTCCTGCACTTACCACGGGAACTGCGGCTTTAATACGTTCATCCATCGCTGCCAGCCACATCGTTTGGTTTCCGCCACCGCTTGAACCCGTAGCCCCAATATTTCGGGTGTCTACATAGGGCAAAGAACTAAGCAGATCTACTCCCCTCGTATTATCAGTAATCAACATTCCCATGAGAGACTCTCCAATATCCATCAATGCAGCTCCCAGGTTATTCTCATCTCCATGATCTTCAAAGACACCATGAATGGTGGTTCTTTCGCCGGAGCCCCATGGATCGATGCAAAGAGCGACATAGCCATTCAATGCCAAAGTAATTCCTACTGACTGGTAGTTGTTATAAAACCTGCCTTCCAATGAATGGCCCATCATTACAATAACCGCCGGAAATTTTCCTTTGCCGGCAGGAATGTATAAGTTAGCTGTTGCATATATTCGCTGACGGGTTTGAAAGGCAATATTTTTAATGGTATAGCTTTTCATATCCAAACTCCCGGTCTCCTTCAAATTCAATGGCAGGTTTTGATTCACAAGAGCACCTGTTTTTTTTATGATCGCATTTTTAAGAACGACCTTATATTCATCCCATTCTTTTTTAGTTACAGGCAACTGGTAAAGGGGAAATTTTAAAACGGCCTCATGCCTCAATTTATTTTCAATCAAATCACCATGATTTTCATTAAAAACATTTGGCAAGACGGTTCTGTTATCTCTCGTTATAGTATCTCCATTATCTTGCCCTATCGCCGAAATTGTAATGAACAACAGGAAAGCATCCAACAGGAAAATAGAAAATAACCTTATCTTTTTTTTTAAAATAGAATTAATCATGAATACTTTTTTATTAATTGGCAGGTCATTTCTTAAGGCCCGGAAACAAAAATATAATTAGATTCTTTTTGTTGCCACAATATTTATTGACGTGTAGATGATGTCTCTTAGAGCATCATGAAAATTACCTCGGCAAGCAAATAGGGGACAGAATCTTCATATATTAAGAGTTTTTTGTTATGCAGTTACTCACCTTTAAACAAAATTGAATGGAACCCTGAATCCCAATGTCATTTAAGAAAGGTAATCAATTGCACCGTCCTTCAGGGCGGTGGCTTGGAGAAGTTTTATTGGCTTTAGCCAAATAATTCTTTTGGCTAAAGCCATATACGCACAATTTTAATCCCCGCCCTAAAGGACGGGGCAATTAAACCTTATCTGAAATAGCAGGATGTTATTACTATTTTGTGGCATCGTAAAGCGAATTTGAAAAACCTTTATTGAGATATACTTGTTTTTAACCCGGATTTTTATCACCAAAGAAAATGCATTTATGAATTCCAATAAATTCATTTTATATTGGAAGGGATAATTTGCATTTTTTTTTATTGAAAGCGATTAGTTTTATCACAACCCACTCATTTTTTTACAATCGTTTGAACAGTTCAATACAATATTACAATGACTAATAAGCCAGCCACAAGCCAGGCTGATGGACGGCTGTTATCACTTGACTTTTTGCGGGGATTGATCATGATATCCCTGATGATAGGCGAGACCGGGTTTTTTGTAAAATTATACCAGGGAGTTCCCAATTCTTTTACCCACTTGCTTTCGGTACAATTCGAACACTCCGAATGGCATGGGTTAACTTACTGGGATGTAATATTACCCGCATTTATGACTTTAGCCGGTACGGCCATGGCCTTTTCTTATAAAAAACAGCAACAGTCAGGCTGGTCATGGAAACAATCTTTTTCAAAAATCCTTAAAAGAAGCTTCTGGTTGCTTTTCTGGGGGATCCTGATTTATTCCGTCCGTGGCCAACACCTGAACTGGCAATTAAGCAATGTGCTTACGCAACTGGCTTTTTCTACGCTGATCGCTTTCTCGGTAATCAATAAGCCTGCGTGGTTGCAATTAACCGCGGGTTTACTTTGCCTTTTGATTCCTGAAATCTTATTTCGCAGTATTCATATCGCCGGATTTGACCAGCCGTTTGTTGAGTTCCATAATTTCGGAAGTTATATTAATAAAAGCCTGGGAATTAAAATAGACAGCGACCATAAAACAAACTTTATAAATTTTATTGCAAGCGGGGCACATACCATCTGGGGATTGATGGCAGGCCAGCTGTTATTTTCCGATAAGAGGCAAAATCAAAAGCTTAGATACTTGCTATCATTTGGCTTACTGGTTGTTTTAGGCCTTTGTTATGAATGGATAGACGTACGAAAAAAACAAAACCACCTAAAATTCTTTACTATCGTTGGCATGAATTCTATATTTATTTATCTTTTTTTTATTTTTATAGGCGATAAGTGGTTAAATGGCTACATGGAAACTCTGTGTAGCCAATTATTAAACCTCGCCAACGTGCCTCTTGCAATCGGAGCGGCCATAAGCTGCATAATTGTTTTTATGTTGGAGTGGTATTTATGCTATTACTTATATAAAAAGAAAATCTTTTTTAAGTTATAATTCTTAATTAAAATATTTGCCCCGGTTACCTTCTTAATAAGTTTCATACTGTATACTATCAACCTTTTTACTTTTTGTTTCCAGGTTAACAAGTGCAATTGCAAAACAATAAGATATTAACAATCCATTCTAAAAATTTAAATTTTTCTTGCTTTATTTTGCCACAAAAAACTCTCTTAAACAGGATAAGTGATGAAAGAAATAACCAGGCAGGTGATGTCCTTTAAAACATTTAATAATCCCGGCAAAACAATTTCCCGCAGAAACTTTGTCGCAATGACAACGACCGGGCTTGCGACAACTTCATTATCTGCTTCCCCTCTTCATAATCTGCTGACACATAAAAATAAAATTAAAGCTATCCTGTTCGATGCTTTCCCGATTTTTGACCCACGGCCTGTATTCGCACTTGCAGAGAAAATATTTCCCGGTAAGGGAACTGAATTATCAAACTCTTGGAAAAGTAAACAATTTGAATATTGCTGGCTAAGGACTGCGGGCGCGCAGTATACAGATTTTTGGAAAGTTACTGAAGATGCATTGGTGTACGCGGCAAGGAAAACAGGCGTTGAACTTTCAACAGAAAACAGGCAGCAATTAATGAGCGCTTATCTTAAACTGGATGTATGGCCCGATGTAATTCCTGCACTTAAATTACTTAAAGAGCAAGGGATCGTTCTTTCCTTTCTGTCAAATATGACTTCTGAAATGCTGTCCTCTTGTATTAAAAATTCTAAGACACAAGAATACTTTACACACATCTTAAGCACCGATAAAGTAAAGTCGTATAAACCAAGCCCTGTTAGTTACCGGCTGGGTGTTGACACTTTGAAGTTTAAAAAAGAAGAAATACTGTTTGTCCCCTTTGCAAGCTGGGATACAACAGGAGCAAAATGGTTTGGCTATCCTACATTTTGGATTAACAGGTTGGGAACACCCAATGAAGAACTGGGGGTAGTTGCTGATGGGATGGGTGCAAGCCTGAATGACCTGGTTGACTTTGTGCGGCAACGTTAACAGGATACGATATTGCTCCAAAGAGATGATGCGAAGTAACAGCTTTGGTAATATAAGTTATGTGCAGGCATCAGCCTTGTACACTGGTAAAAAGCTGTGGTAGGTTGACAGCCTGTGTTTCGAAACAGCCTCATCGCCAATTCCTCAACACCAGGCTGCCTGAGCCTATCCACATTGCATCTCTCTTAATGCAAAAACCCTCTTTTATTGTGCGGTATTATCCGGATGCGGCAGCCCATGATGGCAGGTAGCGCAGCTCACGGCCAGTACAGAATCTCCTATCATGGCATCCTTTAATTCAAAATTTTCCCGGTTGATCTTCATCGTCATGCGCATCATGGAGCGGGCAATTTCTTTTTCCGGTTTTGCATCACTTGCATAATCCAGGTGATGCGAATCTTTTTCTTCTGCATGGCAAAAATTGCATGACACTCCCAGGGCATCCTGGAATTCATCAACCATAATTCCCTGAAGGGCTTTCGAGTTAATATTCTTTGGCAATACCTGAAGGTTCTTAAACTCGTCTTTTGGAACACCCGGCGCGGTTGCAGCAACACTAACAGATACTACCGCAACTATAAATACTATTACTATAAATTTTTTATTGAACTGCATAGCAGGATATTTATAAAAATGATTTAAATGTGATGAAATGGATAGAAATTTTAAGAAAGGTCTATTGCGTGGCCAATATGCTCAATATTACATCCAGGTTATCTGAAATAATACTGGAGCCTCCTACACCAAAATCCATTCTGTTTATATTAAATGTGGCTTTAAAAAGATAGCCATTGCCAGATGCCTCAGCGG
>JBDTZL010000090.1:0-5628 GCA_040005125.1 Ginsengibacter sp. | reverse complement strand
ATTGATGTAAGTGGTAGTATGACGGCCCAGGATTTTACACCAAACAGGATGGAAGCCGCGAAAAAAGTTGCGGAAGATTTTGTTAACAGCAGAGCCGATGACCGGATAGGGATCGTAATTTTTTCAGGAGAAAGTTTTACCCAATGCCCGCTCACAACAGATCATTATGTGCTGATCAGCCAGATTGAACAAATAAGAAATGGGTTGCTGGAAGACGGCACCGCAATCGGCAGCGGGCTGGCCACGAGCGTTGACAGGCTTAGAAACAGCAAGTCAAAAAGTAAAGTCGTCATACTTTTAACCGACGGGATTAACAACGGTGGTCTTATTGATCCGGCAACAGCAAAGGAAATTGCCAAAACATTTAAAGTAAAAGTCTATACGATTGGTGTGGGAACAGATGGATATGCGCCAACACCGGTAAGCACACCTATGGGTATTGTTATGCAGAACGAAAAGGTTGCCATTGATGAGAAACTTTTAAGAAATATTGCAGATGAAACGGGCGGCAAATATTTCAGGGCTACGGATAACCAAAGCCTTAAGAGCATATATGCTGAAATTGACCGTCTCGAAAAATCAAAAGTTGAAATAACCACCTTTCGCCGTTTTACAGAAAAATTTTATCCTTTCATTTTCGCCGCGATGGGATTGTTATTAATGGAAATTATTTTAAGGTTTACGGTATTTAAAAAATTTCCATGAGGATAGCTGATAGCTGAATCTTACTAACTTGCACCGATGAATGCCATTGTATATAAATCCACAGGAAGCTGGTATATAGTGAAAAATGAAAATGGAGAATTTTATAATGCCCGTATAAAAGGCAAATTTAAAATTGATAACATTACATCTACCAATCCCGTTGCTGTTGGTGATAAGGTCGATGTTGACAAAGAGGATATCGAAGAAGAGTCGGTGGTTATCACAAATATTTATCCCAGGGGAAATTACCTAACAAGGCAATCGCCACACAATAAGCACCAGCATCACATTATAGCTTCCAATCTCGACCAAAGCCTTTTATTTGCTACGCTAAAAGATCCTAAAACCTCTCAGGGATTTATAGACAGGTTCCTGGTAGCATCAGAAGCATATCATGTACCCGCAATTATTGTTTTCAATAAAAATGATTTATATAAAAAAAAGGAGATGGAAAAACTGGAAGAGCTCACACATATTTATGAGGCAAATGGCTACAGGATTTTATCAATGAGCCTTGAGCAAAACGTTGGTGTGGAGGAAGTGAAAGAACTTTTGAAAAATAAAGTAACATTACTGAGTGGGCATTCCGGAGTTGGAAAATCTTCTTTTATTAATATTGTTTTTCCTGAGCTTACCTTGAAAACCCAGGATGTGAGTGGCTGGAGCGGGAAAGGCCTCCATACAACAACATTTGCCGAAATGTACGATTTGCCTTTTGGCGGGAAAATAATTGATACGCCAGGCCTTCGTGAATTTGCATTAATGGATATCGAAAAAAATGAGTTGTCTCATTATTTTCCTGAAATGAAAGCCCTGATAAATAAATGCCGTTTCAATAATTGTATGCACATTGAGGAGCCTGGGTGTGCCGTAAAACAAGCTGTTGAGGAAGGGGAAATTTCCGCTGACAGGTATATCAGCTATTTAAATATCCTGGGTTCAATTGATACGAAAAAATGGTGAAGTTGAATGGTTCAATGTTCAAGGTTCAAGGTTCGAAGTTCAAAATGAAGTTTTTTGTAAGTTAGTTCACTCTCCGAACTTGTCCTGAGCCAGTCGAAGGAGAGAGCCTGTTCTGAGTTTGTCGAAAGGGGCTGGGTGAGACTTTGAAGGTTGAGGATGAGAGTTCAAAGTTCGACGTTCAAAATTCAACGTTTGAAGTGCTTTTTGTAAGTCAGTTCCCTCTCCATCGGAGAGTGGTTGGGGTGAGGTTTTGTTGAAGAAAGGGCCAAACCTTAATACGCGTTCCTCTCTAAAAATTTTGCAACCTCGAGTACGGCTTTATTTTGTTTGGCCATAACCTTTGAGTTATGGGGTAAAATAGATACACCGTTAAAAGTGGTATAATGCAGGGTAAGAAAATGATTTTTATACCTGAAATCCCAATCCAGTATTTCGGTATCATCAACCTGGTTTATAAATTTTACATTCAAGCCATCCTTAAGTGTATTTGCAATTGAATAAAATCTAGAAACACCGCAATTGTCATCTATCACTGCTTCTGTTCCTCCGAAATCGGTTTTTAAATGATAACACATAGAGTTTGTTTTCGGATTTTTATATTCGTCCGGATATTATAGGGTTATTATGATTTAAATTTTCCTGCTTTTTTTGCTGCCTTAATAGCTGATTTGTCGCCGGATAGAATCTTTTCAGCCCCCACGTTTTTTCCATTTGTAGGGCATCCATATGTTTCCTTCTTCTTAAAAATGAAACATCCGGTAAGCATCCAGGTGGAAAAAGCAGCTAAAAATATTTTCTTCATTTACGATGTTGAAACGCAAATTGTTTGCATTTCGTTGGCAATAGACTGTTAAGATGTATATAAATTAAAAAGCTTTTTTGAAAATTCCTGTCGAAATAAGCAGTTCTCCTTATACTTTGAACCATTCAGCATACATCACATAATTATTCGCTATCCTGCCGATTTCACCACTTATCATTTCCTCGGGAATATGTTTTACTTTTTTGGCAGGAACTCCGGCATATATACTGCCAGGTTCCACAATCGTGTTTTCAAGTACAACGGCACCTGCAGCAATAATACTGTTACTGCCTATTTTAGCATGGTCCATCACGATTGCACCCATACCCACCAGTACATTATCATCTATAACGCATCCATGTACGATTGCATTGTGTCCGATGCTTACATTATTTCCAATTACAGTTGAGGCTTTCATGTATGTGCAGTGTATAATTGCCCCATCCTGCACATTTACTTTATTGCCCATGCGTATGCTGTTTACATCCCCCCTTATTACTGCATTAAACCATACACTACAGTCGTCGCCCATTATTACATCGCCTGCAATAGTGGCGTTTGGAGTAATATAACAGTTATGTCCAAACGAAGGTGTTATACCTTTTACTTCAATAATTAAAGACATTTTTTTTTGTTTACGGGCGATAGTTCTTTGGGCATCCCAGTTGTGTCACTCACTTCTACTTTAGCTCTTAGAGCATCTTTTAAAAACTTTTCTTGAACAAAAACAGGAGCAATAGCCGTGATCATACCTAAAAACCAGCGCTTGCATTAATCGATACACTAATTTCGTAAAAATATGTGAATAAAAATATGCATTAACATCGTATACCTTAAATCGTACATTTATTTTGACCAACCGACGGATATTTTTAAATCATATAGGGCAAACTTCTCCTGTACCTTTACTGCTTGAAATTGTAAGAGCAGAAGGATCCAAACTATATGACATTCATAACAAAGAATACATTGACCTTATTGGCGGTATCAGCGTTTGCAATATTGGCCACCGCCATCCCAAAGTGATTGAAGCAATTAACAGGCAACTAAATGACTACCTGCATGTAATGGTCAATGGAGAGTTGGTTTTAGCGCCCCAAACCGCTTTTGCAAAATTACTTACCGACAATCTTCCGCCATCACTTAATTCAGTTTTCTTCACCGCCTCGGGAACGGAAGCTACGGAAGGCGCCATGAAGCTCGCCAAAAGATTTACGGGCCGCACTCAGATTGCCGCATTCAACGATAGCTATCATGGAAGCACGCAGGGTTCGTTAAGTATTATGGGAAGTGAATATTGGCGCAATGCATTTCGCCCTTTGTTACCTGGTATTTTACATCTCGATTTTAATTCATTCGCGAGCCTGGAATATATAACACCAAAAACAGCATGTGTGGTCGCAGAGACTATACAGGCAGAGGCAGGAGTAATTGTACCTGCCAAAAGCTGGATGCAGGCGCTTAGGAAAAAATGTGATGATACAGGCGCCTTACTCGTGCTTGATGAAATTCAATGCGGTTTCGGACGAAATGGAGCCTTGTGGGCATTTGACCAATTTGAAATTGTTCCCGATATCCTGCTTCTTGGAAAAGCGCTTGGCGGAGGGATGCCATTGGGTGCATTCATTGCAGATAAAAAAATGATGGATGCCCTTACCAATAATCCCGTACTTGGCCACATCAATACATTTGGGGGCCACCCGGTTTGCTGCGCAGCAGGCTTTGCAGCCATGAAAGTTTTGTTGGATGAAAATATTATTGCTGAGGTATCTTTCAAAGAAAAACTTTTTATAAAACATCTCACCCATCCCGGAATAAAATCGATAAGAAGTTGCGGGCTGATGATTGCCCTCGAGTTTGAAAATTTTGAAGAAAATAAAAGGGTAATAGATGCCCTTATTGAAAACGGGATTTTTACCGATTGGTTTTTATTTGCCCCTCAATGTTTACGTATTGTTCCCCCGCTTAACATTTCAGAAGAAGAAATTTTACTGGCCTGTAATATTATTAATGCTGTCACATTCAGTTAATAAACTTCGAAATGGAACAATTTGCCGTTTTGCCAGGCTCTATATTTCAGGTCTTTTATAAATACCTCTTGCAAATATCAGAATCTTTCATTTACTTTGTATTTCAAAGTACTTTTTATGAATGCACAAAATGAATCTTTGCAGGAGCTGCAGCACATTAAGCGGATAATGGAAAGGAGCAGCCGCTTTATAAGCCTGAGCGGTTTGAGTGGCATTTCCGCCGGAATTTGTGCTTTAGCCGGAGCCTGGGTAGCTTACTCAAAGATCTCGCTGTATAATTATGAGCATAGTAATTTTTTTAATGAAGACCGGGGCACTTATATTTTCAGGGATGGACTTAATTTTCTAATAAAGGAACTTTTTGTAATTGCACTGTTAACTTTTGGAGCTGCCGTAATTACCTCCTTCATATTTACTTACCTGCGGAGCAAAAAAACGGGTATACCTCTCTGGGGCACTGCGACACTTCGCCTGTTGTGGAATACCATCATTCCTTTAGCAACGGGTGGCTTATTTTTGATAAAATGCATGCAACTTGGGCAATATGAACTAATTTCTTCCGGCTGTCTTATTTTTTATGGGCTGGCGCTGGTAAATGCGGGTAAATACACACTGGGGGAGATACGATATTTGGGCTACGCTCAGTTGATACTTGGAATTATTAACTTGTGGATGACTGGTTATGGCCTGTGTTTTTGGGCCGCAGGTTTCGGCGTATTGCACATTATCTATGGCACTGTAATGTGGGTAAGGTATGAGAGAAGCGCCAACAGTTCAGATGACGGAGAGCCAATCTAAAATTTTACTTAAGTGGCAAAGAACCCTATAGAAAATCTTAATAAAGCATTCGACAGTCGTGTGAGGCTGGGGATCATGAGCGCATTGATGGTGAACGACTCCATTAACTTTAATGACCTTAAAGAGCTCATCAATGTTACTGATGGCAACCTCGCATCTCATATCAAATCACTGGAGGAAAATGGATATATCAAAGTTAAAAAGGGATTTATCGGCAGGAAAACGAATACAACGTATGCTACTACAAGATCGGGCGAAAAAGCATTTAAAGATCACCTGGATGCTCTCGAAAAAATGATCAAATCAATGAGCTAATTTTTTTTATATGTA
>JBDTZL010000401.1:0-5630 GCA_040005125.1 Ginsengibacter sp. | reverse complement strand
AAAGTAATTTCTGAACTTCCTGTAGTATTTTTGTTTATCTGAAAATTATCAACTCCCTGAATTATGACCTGGAAACAATTATTCACTTCTTCAATAGGAAAAAAATATGTTATGGGCTTCACAGGTTTTTTTCTTATTACTTTTTTAATTGTTCATTGCTTTATTAATGGCATGATCGTTTTTAGTGATAACGGTGAAACTTTCAACCACTGGGCCTCTTTTATGGGCACCAACTGGATAATAAGAGTGATGGAGATAGGATTATTTGCAGGCCTGATCCTGCATATAGTACAGGGGTTGGTGTTATGGGCGCAAAACAGGAAGGCGCGGCCTGTCAAATATCATATGAACAGACCAGAGACCAACAGCAAATGGTACAGCCGCAGTATGGGATTATTAGGCACCTTAATTCTTATTTTTCTTATTGTTCATTTATACCATTTCTGGATACCTTCCCGCTTTGGAGGTCTTTTAGGTATTCATAAGCTTGATGAGGCAACACTTGCTACTTATAATAACCAGGCAGTGCATGATTTATATGCAGAAATGCTGTACGTTTTTCAAAACCCCTGGGTGGTGGTAATTTATATACTGGGTATGATATCATTGGCATGGCACCTGCTACATGGATTTCAAAGCGCATTTCAAACATTTGGGATCAATCATAAAAGATTTACGCCGGTCATTAAAGCAATTGGGGTAGCCTATTCAATTATAATCCCATTATTGTTTGCATTGATGCCTGTTTCTATTTATTTAAAATGGATCACATAAATGTGAGCCTGGTAACAGAAGAATAAAAAAGTAAAATGAGTTACACAACGATAAATGAGAATGTGAAAAAAAATCCCTGATAATAAAAATATTTTAATACTAATATATGGGCTTAGACTCGAAAATTCCGGAAGGAGATTTGGAAATCAAATGGAGAGATTATAAAAGTCATGTAAAGCTTGTAAATCCTTCAAATAAACGTAAGCTGGAAGTGATCGTAATAGGTACTGGTTTAGCGGGGGCTTCTGCTGCAGCTTCTTTGGGGGAGTTGGGCTATAAAGTAAAAGCATTTTGTTTCCAGGATAGCCCGAGGCGTGCGCACAGCATTGCGGCGCAGGGAGGCATTAACGCTGCAAAGAATTATCAGAATGATGGCGATTCGATTTTCCGCTTGTTTTATGATACCGTTAAAGGAGGGGATTACCGTTCAAGGGAAGCTAACGTTTATCGCTTAGCCGAAGTTAGTGCAGCGATTATTGACCAATGCGTGGCACAGGGTGTTCCCTTTGCCAGGGAATATGGAGGTTTGCTCAGCAACAGGTCGTTTGGAGGAACACAGGTACAGCGTACGTTTTATGCAGCAGGACAAACAGGCCAGCAACTTTTATTAGGCGCCTACAGCGCCCTGGAAAGGCAGGTCGCTTTAGGAAATGTAAAAATGTATTCCCGTCATGAAATGCTTGATATGGTTACGATAGATGGAAAAGCCAGGGGAATTATTGCCAGAAACCTGGTTACAGGAAAACTGGAAAGGTATTTTGGTCATGCAGTACTTCTTTGCTCTGGTGGTTATGGAAATGTTTTTTATTTAAGCACCAATGCAATGGGCAGTAATGTTACTGCAATATGGAAAGCACATAAGAAAGGCGCATATTTTGGCAATCCTTGTTTTACACAAATTCATCCAACCTGCATACCGGTGAGTGGTGACTATCAAAGTAAGCTTACTTTAATGAGTGAGAGCTTACGCAACGATGGGCGGATATGGGTACCGAAATTAAAAAATGATAACCGCAAGCCAACTGATATCGCTGAAGATGAAAGGGATTATTATTTAGAGAGGAAATATCCTGCATATGGAAACCTCGTACCAAGGGATGTTGCCTCAAGAGCTGCAAAGGAAAGATGTGATGAGGGTTATGGTGTTGGAACTACAAAGCTTGCAGTTTATCTTGATTTTGCCGATGCAATAAAACGATATGGACAGATTGAAGTTGGAAAACATAATATGGAGAATGTTGATGAAGCTGAAATCATCAGGCTTGGAAATGATGTAGTGAAAGAGAAGTATGGGAACCTGTTTGAGATGTATGAAAAGATAACAGGCGAAAACCCTTATGAAGTACCCATGAGAATTTATCCCGCTGTCCATTATACCATGGGTGGGCTTTGGGTTGATTATGACCTGATGACAACCGTTCCCGGATTGTATGCGCTTGGCGAAGCAAACTTTAGTGATCATGGGGCAAACAGGCTGGGAGCTTCTGCTTTGATGCAGGGCCTGGCAGACGGGTATTTTGTGATTCCATATACCCTGGGAAATTATTTGGCAGATGAAATAAGAACCGAAGCGATACCATTGGATCATCCGTCTTTTGCAGAAGCAGAAAGTGGTGTAAAGGAGCGGATTGAAAAATTGATGAATATTAAAGGCAAACAAACGGTAGAAAGCTTTCATAAAAGACTGGGTAAAATTATGTGGGATAAATGTGGAATGGCCCGGAACGAACAAGGTCTCATTACCGCAATTGATGAAATAAAAAGTCTGAGAAACGAATTTTGGAATGATGTCAGGATACCCGGAGAAATATATGAGATGAATCCTGAGCTTGATAAAGCAGGAAGGGTTGCAGATTTTATAGAGCTGGGGGAATTAATTTGTCTGGATGCTCTCAACCGTAAAGAAAGTTGCGGCGGTCATTTCAGGGAAGAAATGCAAACGCCTGAAGGGGAAGCATTGCGGGATGATGCGCATTACAGCTATGTTGCAGCCTGGGAATTTACAGGCGATGATGAAAAGCTGCATAAAGAAAAATTGAAATTTGATGTGGTACATCCTAGCCAGAGGAGCTATAAATAGGTGATCAGTTAATTGGTTAATTAGTTAATTGGGGTAGAAGCTTTTTTAGTAAAGAATTCGAATGAAGGAAAAATTAGTCATAAAAAATTTTGGGCCGATAAAAGCTGTTGAATTAGAACTTGGCAGATTTAATGTGCTTATTGGAGAAAACGCTACAGGGAAAAGCACTGTAGCAAAAGTGTTGGCTGTTTGCAGGTATTTTTCATACATATCTGATAATAACAATCTTACGTTTTCTAAAGCCACAAGTCCTTTTTTTACAGGGCTAGCTGGATGGGGATTGGAGGAATTTTTGAAAAAAGATACCTCCATAAATTACGTATGTAGTGATTATACATTCACAGTAAGAAGAAAAAATTATTCTTCTGTTTTTAAAGATGAAAACGGTAAAATTATTTCTGCTTCTGATAATAATAAAGTTTGGCAATTCTCACTTACAAAGAAGTCAACAAGATTTGCTAATCTAATAAAAGAATTTAAAAAGATACAATCAAATAGCATAGATAAAATAAACAATAGTGGGCAAAGTTGGACTATTCCCACAACTTTTTTACAAAATGATGTAGCATCGCTTCTTGATAATCCTTTTTATTTGCCAACAGAGCGAGGACTTCAGTCAATTTTTTCTTTAGGAAAAAATAGTATTCAGAATATATCAGATTCTTTGTTTAATCAATTTGCAAAATTAGATTTAAGTGCAAGAAATTTTAAAAATGAAACCTTAATTGAACCACTTCAAATATCCTATAAAAACATAGATGGACGCGGCTATATAAAAAAAAGTAGCGAAGTAGAATTTTACAGTTTATTTAATGGTGCGAGTGGATATAAATCAGCCATACCTATCGTGTTAGTTATAAAATATTATAGTGAAATAAGAAAAAAAAGAAAAACTTTCCTCCTAGAAGAACCAGAATCAAATCTATTTCCTACTGCGCAAGACAAGTTAATGCAATATTTGGTAGACAAAACAATGAATTACGGAAATTCTATTTTAGTTACGACTCACAGCCCTTATATATTAACTTCACTCAATAATATGATGTATGCGTTTCAAGTAGGTGAAACGCGTGACAAAAAAACGGAAAATATTCTTCCTAAAAAGTATTGGCTTAACCCCAATGAGGTTTCAGTATACATGATGTTGCCAAACGGAAAGTGCGAAAGTATTATTGATAAAGAAGGGTTAATAAAAGCAGAAAAAATTGATAGTATTAGTACTATTTTGAATAGAGATTTTAATGCTATCATGGATATTGAATTAAATATAAAAGATTGAAAACAATATCCAATTGCACAACGATTGAGGTCGGGATAAAAATCTGTAGAGAAGAAGAAGGCAAAGAAATTTGTTTTCAACAAGCACAATATGAAATGGTGTGTGGGATTGTTGCGATTGAAAAATGTGTATTCAATAAAATAGTTAAGGGTAAAAGATGTGATTATTTATTTCTGTTCGATAAAAACAAACAACATTATAAGTATTTGCAAAATAAATTCTCGCCTGCATATTATGTAGAATTGAAAGGCATAGAGTTAGTTGAAGCTTGCGAACAGTTGTTAAATTCAATAGAAAAGACAATCGGTCAAATAAAAGATTTTGAAATTAATGCCTTGGTTGTGTCATCAAGAAGATTTGTTCCAAAATATGATAATAATGAGGCCTACCGAGAGTTAAAAAGAATCATAAGAAAAAACGTACAGTTTGAAATAACACCTCATACAATAAATTTATAATTTAAGTAATGGAACATTATACAATGAATCTCACCTTAAAAATCTGGCGTCAGAAAAACAGCTCCGCAAAGGGAACCTTCGAAACCTACGACGTAAAAGATATTTCTTCCGAAATGTCATTCCTTGAAATGTTTGATGTGTTGAATGAAAGGTTAATAAATGAGGGCAAGGATGCCATAGCCTTTGATCATGATTGCCGTGAAGGAATTTGTGGTTCGTGTAGTATGTATGTAAATGGCCAGCCGCACGGGCCGTGGCAAAATAATACTGTTTGCCAATTGCATATGAGGGCTTTTAAAAATGGGGATACTATTGTTATTGAGCCATGGCGGTCTGTTGCGTTTCCCGTAATTAAAGATCTTATGGTAGATCGTAGCGCGTTTGACAGGATAATCCAGACAGGCGGTTATATATCAGTAAACACCGGGAATGCTGTTGACGCAAACGCCATTCCTGTTGAAAAGCAAAAAGCTGATGAATCTTTTATGGCGGCTTCATGCATTGGTTGCGGAGCTTGCGTGGCAGCATGCCCCAATGGTTCTGCAATGCTGTTTGTTAGCGCCAAGGTTTCACAACTGTCGCTGCTTCCGCAAGGTGCTCCCGAACGAAAAGACCGGGTGCTTAACATGGTAGCGCAAATGGATAAAGAAGGCTTCGGAAACTGTACCAACATCTACGCATGTGAAGCTGAATGCCCTAAAGGAATTTCAGTTTCAAATATCGCAAGAATGAACAGGGAATACCTGGAAGCATCATTATATACGGGAGTATAGAAGCAAGAATCAAGTATCAGGTATCAGGAATCACATTTCATAGCGCTTGCGCAGGCAATAGTGGCTTCTTTCTCTTTATCACTAACTGGCACCTGGCTCTTACTTTCCTCAATAGCCTTCTCCAGTATTGTAAGGTTTAACTCATTGCTGAACGGTTTAAAATCCGCATCAATATCTCCTTTCAGAGATTGGTTCATATTGGCAATTTTCGGTGTTGATGTGCAGGCAAAATCAAATGATTTAAAAGTAAATGATTTAATATCGGG
>JBDTZL010000127.1:0-5652 GCA_040005125.1 Ginsengibacter sp. | reverse complement strand
AAAAAAACAAGCCATGAATTACCCAAAGTTTCACTTTTAGAATTTTAGCCACAGACTACACGGATTTCCACGGATTACTTTAAGAAAAAAAACAAGCACGAATTACACGAAGTTTCACTTTTAGAATTATAGCCACAGATTCCACGGATTCCCACGGATTATTTAAGAAAAAAACAAGCCACGAATTACCCGAATTTTCACGGATTAAAAAACAAGATCCTTAGCCACGAATTATACGAATTTTCGCGAATTGTTACCACTATTTGATTTCTTCGCAAAAATTCGTGTAATTCGTAGCAAAGTTTTTAATTCGTTATGATAAAAATGGGTGAATACAATGTGCTTAAAGTGATCAAGGAAAAAGCAATGGGCGTATTTCTCGATGATGGCGATATAGGGATCTTATTACCGAAACGTTTTGTGCCGCCAGGCACTCATATTGGAGATGAACTAAAAGTTTTTTTATACCACGATGGCGAGGACAGGCCGATTGCAACTACGCAGCAACCGTTAGGCATATTGGGTGATATTGTAAAATTGCGGGTGGTGAGTACAACGGCACACGGTGCTTTTCTCGACTGGGGCCTGATGAAAGATCTTTTTATACCACGTTCGAAGCAGGTAAGTTTTATGCAGCCCGGGGGAAATTATCTTGTAAAAATAGTTATGGATGAACAAACAGGGCGGTTGGCCGCAACAGAAAAATTTGATTCCTTTTTATCTAATGAAACACTTACTGTAAAAGAGATGGACCTGGTTGACCTGCTGGTTTATCGCCGCAGCGACCTGGGTTATGTTGTAATTATCAATAATAAGCATACCGGATTATTACACTTTAACGAAGTGTACCGCACAATAGAAACCGGGGACCGCTTTCCGGGATTTATAAAAAAAATATTACCCGAAAATAAAATAGATGTTGCCGCGGGTAAGCCCGGCTACACCCGGGTAGAAGATGAAAGCGCCAAAGTAATTCGGTTGCTGAAAGAGAATGATGGTTACCTGCCTTATCATGATAAATCATCTCCTGAAAATATTTATTCCTTCTTTGGAATGAGCAAAAAAACTTTTAAAATGACGACCGGTAAATTATATAAAGAACGAAAATTAGAATTTACTCAAACCGGTATTAAATTGATTGAAGAATAAATTCCATGACAAGTTTATAATGCCCGTTCTTTTTTTATTTCTTTTCAATTCAAAAAAAATTTTTAGCCCGGCTTTCTGAACCGGGTTTCGTGCCGTAAATTTATTTTATGAATACGATCCGTTTAGCCACGCTTTCAGATGCCATTTCAATTCTTGGTATTTATGCTCCATATATTTTGAATACTTCTTATACTTTCGAAACAGAAGTTCCGGCAAGGGAAACTTTTGCCCAACGGATCACTTATTACCTCGAAGACTGGCCGTGGCTGGTTTGTGAAATTGATGGAGCGCTCGCCGGTTATGCTTATGCAACCCGTCACAGGGAAAGGGCCGCTTATCAATGGTGTGTTGAGAGCTCAGTGTATGTTCATGATGATTTTCAACAAAAAGGAGTGGCAAGTACACTATATAAGGCACTGTTTGAAATATTGAAACAACAGGGATGCAGGAATGTATATGCGGGGATCACTTTGCCCAATGATAAAAGCGTGGCCTTTCATAAAAGATTTGGATTTACGTGGTTTGCTGATTATAAAAATGTTGGTTATAAGCTCAGGCAATGGAATACGGTAAGCTGGTGGCAATTGCAGTTAAATGATTATTCAGAAGATCCTGTTGCACCCGTGAAGCTTCCTCTGATTGATCGTTCTTTTTTGGAAAATGTTTTTTTTGAAAAATCAAAAATGATCAAAGAGGTTTAGCCACGAATTATACGAATTATACGAATTACGCTAATGAATATGGAGTGTTTCTAATGCATGTACATAACTTGGGCTATCTTTTTTAATCACCATTACTCTTTTAATCACACAGCTCTTTCTAAAAAACGAATACACGAATGAATGCAGTTCTTTCCGGAAGTTTAGCCATGAATTACACGAATTATTACGATAATGAATTACGGGTTTCCCTAATGAGGCACAAATAGGGCCTATCTTTTTATTTAAACATCATTCGTCATGTATACGCGTTCATTTTTTAAAACACCAGTTATACGAATAAATGCGCGGCATTTTTTAATTCGTGTAATTCGTTTAATTGATATTAAAATTAGTGTAATCCCAATTAATCTATTTCATTCCCCTGGTATCCACACTTCCTTTGAATGATGGCTTGTCTAAAACATGATTACCTGACGTAACTGCCGGATTCTCTTTATAGGCTTCCGGGGCCTGTAATTTAAAGGAGCCCGTTGTAATATATTTCATTGCTTCTGCCAGAGACGCTTCCGTAGGGTCGCCCCAGTTTTTATCCAGGCCATCTGCTACCAGGGCATCAGGAGCAAATCCATTGAAATAACCACCATAGTTTGCACTATTTGTTGACCTGAAAGAAATTGGGAACACATACCAGTCGCCTGTTGAGATAGGGAAAAACCCAACCGGCTTACCATCTGTATTGCCCGGGCCTATGATCTTTACATCCATATAGGGCTTTAGATTGTTAATCAATAGTTCACTGGCTGAGGCCGTGCTTTGTGTAACAATGAAAAGTATGTGGTTGGGGTTTAACGGGCCTGTTTTTCTAAAATAAAGTGTGGTATTATCATTCTGGTGTTTATCATTATAGGTTTCTTTCATCATAACACCACCGTTTGCTGAGGAGGGGGCAAGATAGTCTGCCAGTTTTTCCTGAACCGATACATATCCGCCGCCATTATACCGCAGATCAATTACAATATCGCTTACATTCTGTGATGCAAAATTATTCATCACCCTGTCAAAATCACCATAAATTTCACTCGTATCTCCAAGGAACGAATTCAAAACCATATAACCAATTGTTTTTGAGCCCCTGTTATACACGGTATCAAGATATACAGTTTGCTGGGGATATGTCGTAGCATTTAACGTCATGTCAACGGAAGTGCCATCGGGTTTAACAAATGTGAAAGTGGATGTAGCCGTATTAAAAACACTGGTTACAATAAAGTCTGAATTACTTGTTGTGATATTTGTATTGCCATTAATTTTTGTGATCTTCCAGCCTCTTTGAATGCCCGCAAGGCCGGCGGGGGAAAGCCTTTCTACCAGCTTCACTCTAAGATCGCCTTCAGCCCTGAAAAATACACTTAAGCCAAAATCGCCGGTAGAAGCAGTATTATTTGCAGAGCCAAACCCGCCGCTTAACTGGTTCCAGTCAGCTTTCAGCACACCAAAACTCCACTTGTCAACCGGTGCGTTAAAGCCCGATTCCAGGCTGTAGGCTCTCAAACCAACCATTACCGCATTTGGATCAGTGTAACTTTGTGGGCTGAAAGTTGAGGGCACCTGGTTATACCATATATAAAAATCCCTTGTTATAAGTACTGCAGAATCCTTAACTTTTGCGGCTTCTGCTGAGGTATCGATCGGTGGTACCGGCGTGTTGGTACCTTTATTTTTTTTGCAGGAACTGCATATTCCTATAAAAATAATGATAATAAAGAGGTGTGGAAGAGTTGTAGATTTCATAGTCGAAAAGTGCTGGTGAATTTAAACAAACTATTTACTAAAATATTGTTCTGAGTTGATTTACGATAAAGTATTAACAGGAAGTAAAGAATTTTTACATTTTTGTGTCATACAATATTAATGAAAGTGGGAGAATTAAATAAAAGTTAGAAAAAAAATTTCAATATGGCCAAAAATCAAAGCGCGGGATTGTTACTCTATAGATATAAAAATATGCTGGAAGTCTTCCTGGTACATCCCGGTGGGCCGCTTTGGAAAAATAAAGATGAAACAGCCTGGTCGATTCCCAAGGGAGAATTTGATGAGACTGAAGAGCCGTTGCAGGCCGCTGTAAGAGAATTTTTAGAAGAAACGGGCACCGCTGTTTCGGGAGAATTTATAGAACTAACACCAGTGATCCAGAAAGGAGGGAAAAAAGTTTTTGCATGGGCTGTTGAGAAAAATATCGATGCGGCTGCTATACGATCAAACAATTTCGAAATGGAATGGCCGCCCCGGTCAGGCAAATATCAAAGCTTTCCAGAAATAGACAAGGGCGCGTGGTTTACAACTGACGAAGCGACAAAAAAAATAAATGTAATGCAGGCTGCATTGATCGAAGAGTTAAAGAAAAAACTGGCGATTTAATTTAATTCAAGTTTAGGGAAGCGGAAATTCTGGCTGTCATACACAAATAATTCATCAATTTCATAAGTCCAGAATTTATACAAAGTTGATTTGATAAGTATGTGTTCTACTTCATCCTTTGATTGCGCATTGATAATTATCCAGGAACGATGGGTTTCCATACTTACTGCGTAGCTCTCAATCACATTATTATTAATGAGCATATTGATGTACGTGCGATGCTGGGGCACATGACTCATGAAATCATCTGAAAAATTAAACTTTATAGTTATTAAAAAGGCTTTTTTCAAATTGTCCATTCAATTATATTATTGCTCCACGCTTCTTTAAAGGGCGCGGTAATTTTAATATAGTTATCGGTGTACCCATCCATCATCCCATTTTTATTTTGTCCCTCAAAAAGTACCTTCCTGGTTTCGCCGGTATGCTTCATGGTAAAGTCCTGCAATTTTTTATAAGATAAGTTACGTAATATTTTAGTTCGGGTATTGCGGATGTTTACCGGTACAACAGGTTTAATATTCAAGGCATGGGTATTGGCCCTTTCTGAGTAGGTGAATACATGTAAATAGGAGATCTTCGCATCTTTTAAAAACTGTACCGTTTCATTAAAATCTTCATCGGTTTCGCCGGGAAAACCTGTGATCACATCAACACCTATACAGCAATGAGGCACCAGTTTTTTAATCAAAGAAATCTTTTCGGTATACAATTCTTTTTTATAACGGCGTCTCATTAGCCCAAGAATTTTATTACTCCCGCTTTGAAGCGGGATATGAAAGTGGGGCATTATTTTTTTGCTTTCTGCAACGAACTCAATAATACGGTCTTCGAGGAGATTGGGTTCAACAGATGAAATGCGGTATCGTTCCACTCCTTCATTTTGCTCAATTGCCTGTAACAATCCATAAAAATTATCGCCTGTTTTTTTGCCATGATCATCTCTGCCAAAATCACCAAGATTGATCCCGGTAAGTACAATTTCTTTTACTCCTGCATTGGCAATTTTTTTTATTTCAACCAAAACATTTTCTATTGAATTGCTCCTGCTTTTTCCGCGGGCCATTGGTATCGTGCAGAAGGAACAATTGTAATCGCAGCCATCCTGCACTTTTAAAAATGTCCGGGTTCTTGTATTTATTGAAAATGAAGAATGAAAGCCATTTACTTCTTCAATATCACAACTGCATATTTTAGCGCTGTCGCCTTTGGTAAGCTCCCGCAGGTGGGTAGTAATATTAAATTTTTCTGCCGCGCCCAGCACCAGGTCAACACCTTCAATGGCGGCAATCTCATGTGGTTTTAGTTGCGCATAACAACCCGTAATTACCACAATTGCCTGTGGCGATTTTCGCTGTATTCTTCTTACGAGCAGCCGGCATTCTTTATCAGCATTTTCAGTAACCGAGCAGGTATTGATCAC
>JBDTZL010000306.1:0-5659 GCA_040005125.1 Ginsengibacter sp. | reverse complement strand
ATATTCCCTGTCCTTTAATTTTATGCGGATAACCCACCACAGCACTTTCGATGACGCCCGCATGCATATTGATCGCATTCTCTACTTCAGCGGTTCCAATGCGATGCCCGCTCACATTTAATACATCATCCACCCGGCCGGTAATCCTGTAGTTTCCATCTTTATCCTTTAGAGCCCCGTCACCTGTAAAATAAAAATTTGGATAAGTGGCAAAATAATTGGTGCGGCACCGTTCATGATCACCATAAGTAGTTCTCAAAATACCGGGCCATGGAGCTTTAATGCAAAGATTGCCTTTTAGTATTCCGTGCTCATCCGGCTCGGTTGCTTCGTTACCATGCTCATCCATTAATAAAGGCTGCACACCCGGCATTGGCAGAGTGGCCCAGCTCGGTTTGGCTGGAGTGATACCCGCTATGTTCGATATTAAAATTCCACCGGTTTCTGTTTGCCACCATGTATCTACAATGGGGCATTTATTTTTCCCTATGTTTTCGTCATACCAATGCCACGCTTCTTCATTAATAGGTTCACCAACGGTTCCCAACACTTTTAATGATGACAGATCTTTTCCTTTCAACGGATCTAATCCATAGCTCATTAAACTTCTAATGGCAGTAGGAGCAGTATAAATAATGTTGACTTTGTATTTATCAATTATATCCCAAAACCTGCCGGCATCAGGATAAGTGGGAATCCCTTCAAACATTATGCTTGTTGCTCCCGCACATAAAGGACCATACAGGATATAACTATGCCCTGTGATCCAGCCGATATCTGCCGTGCAAAAATGCACATTCCCCGGTTTATATTGAAATACGTTTACAAAAGTATAGGCTGCCCAAACCATATAGCCTGCACACGTATGTACTACACCTTTAGGTTTACCTGTTGAACCGGAAGTATATAAAATAAAGAGTGGGTCTTCAGCATCCATCTCAGCTGCCGGCATTGTAATAACATTGTCTTTCTCTATCTGGCTTTCTGCATATTCCATCTCATCTTCCCACCATACATCCCTGCCTTTTATCATGGAAACAGGCGTTCTCGTTCTTGTATAAACGATTACCCTCTTTACAGTCCTGTTGCCAATCAATGCATCATCGATGATACTTTTTAAAGGAATGTCTTTACCGCCACGATATGCTCCATCACAGGTAACAATATATTCCGCCTGTGCATCATATACCCTGTCAGCAATACTCTGTGCCGAAAATCCTCCGAAGATAACGCTGTGAACGGCACCAATCCTTGCGCAACCTAATACCGCATAGGCCAGTTCAGGCACCATTCCCATGTAGATACAAACGCGGTCACCTTTTTTTACGCCATTATTTAACAGCACCTGGGCAAATTGGCAAGCTCTTTTATGTAACCTTGAATATGTAACAACCCTTGTTCTCTCTTCCGGGTTATTCGGCTCCCAGATAATGGCGGGTTTATCTCCAAGGTCTTCGAGATGCCGGTCGATACAATTTTCGGTGATATTTAATTTACCTCCTTTGAACCATTCAATTTTTGGTTCTGTAAAATTCCATTCAAGTACCTTGTCCCATTTTTTTCGCCAGTAAAAACTGTCTGCAACATCTGCCCAAAAATTCTCAGGGTCGTCAATGCTTCTTTGGTATTGCTCCCTGTATTGTTCGAGGGAAGTAATTTGAAAAGGATATTCCATTGTAAAAGGCTTTAATTAATTGTGCAATCGTATTCTTTCAAAATAATATTGCAAAAATAAAACATCTGTCATTCTTTCATGGCATTATATATCGCGTCCTGAATGTTCCCGCGAATGTTCATATGGCTCAATTTTAAATTAATTCCACCATCGGGATTTACCCGGTTGCTCAAAAAAACAAATACAATATTGTATTTTGGATCCACCCAAATACACGTACCCGTATAGCCGGTATGTCCATAAGTAAGTGGTGAAACCGATTTTGCAGGGTAAGGATCCGGCCTTGTAGCATTGTTTTTTTCGGGCTTATCAAAACCAAGGCCACGCCTGCTGACGGTACTGTTGTAAGAAGTAAAAAGCTTAATGGTTTCAGCTTTTATATATCGCTTTCCTTTAAAAGTTCCCCCATTCAACAGCATTTGCATTATCGCCGCAAGATCTTCTGCATCGCTGAACAAACCGGCATGGCCGGCAACTTCGCCAAACATTGCCGAGCCCGGGTCATGAACATCACCATGCAGATGCTGCATTCTGAAATCTTTATCATCTTCTGTCGGAGCAATTCTATTCGTATCAAATTTCTCACGTGGTTTAAAACCGGTAGAGGTAAGCCCCATCGGTTTATAAAAGTACTTATCGGCATAAACATCGAGAGGCATCCCTGAAATAGCTTCAACCATTTTACCTAAAAAAATATAATCATTATCGCTATATATATATTTATCTGTAGGGCCGAGCTTGCTGTCGAGTATGCGCTTGTACATCGTGTCTTTCCAGTCGTTACGCATATATAAATTTTGCGCCACCCTTATACTGAAAGAGTCATTTTTATATTTAGAATAAATTGGCAGCAATGGTTTTTTGGTAATGCTGTCGATTGTCTCCTTATAGAATGGGATGAACGCCACGAGGCCGGCCTGGTGTAGCAGGATCTTTTCGATTTCCAGGTGTTGCTTATTGCTTCCTTTCACCCATGGAAGATAGTCGCCCAATCTTTTTGTGAGCTTGATTTTTCCTTCATCATACAATTTCATTACAGCAAGTGTTGTGGCGCATATTTTCGTAACAGAAGCCATATCATAAATCGATTGTAATGTTACCGGCTGGGGTGTATCATAGTTATATTTTCCATACGCTTTTTCAAACGCTATTTTTCCGTTTTTGGCTACCAATACAACACAACCTGGTGTAGCGCCTGCCGCGATTCCCGCTTCAGCAATATCGTCAATCGCTGAAAGTTTGGCTGCGTTAAGGCCAACGTTTACAGGCAAAGTAACAGGGAGCAGAAGGCCCTTCCCAACGATGCCACTTCCATATTTATAAATATCACATACCGTGACGGGTAATATCCCTTTAGCATATATCCTTCCCTCCAAAATGTCGGCTGCTGCGTGTTGGGTTACAGAATCGTCTTCATAGCAGGCAATAAGATTGCGCGCGCTGCAAAAATTTTTTAGCGCATACGGATTTCCAAAATCAAAAATGATCGTATGGTTGTTTTGTTGTACCAGGTTTACCAGGCTGAGCGCATACTGGCTTATTTCAAAATTATTTGCAGGATAGCGGGCATAATTGTGAATACCTATTACGACAAATTTGTATCTTTTTTTTATTAATTCTACCGTTGATAAAATTCTGGTGGAATCCTGTTTATAATCAAAATAAAAGGCATCCGCATTATAATCGGATTTCATTCTTTCTGAGAATGCATTATCAGCATTAATACCAATCCCAACATAAGCGATATCTTTTTCTTTTTCGAAAGGAATCGCCAATGGAAAAAGGTCTGTATCCCTATTGCTCAATACCGTTATCGCGTTTTCGGCAACCAGCCTTTTCATATCTGTGATGCCCGCATTCAAATCATTGGTAAGGTTATTGGCGCTTACTGGTTTTACTGTGACGACGCCATACATATATTTATAGGTTAGCACTTTTTTACATTTTGTATATACATCATCCCAGCTTAATTTTTTATTTTCAATAGCCTCTTTAATTTTCGCAATAGAGGTGGGAATATCTGCCGGAAGGCAAAGTATATCATTGCCTGCAATAAGAGATTCTGCAGCTATTTCGCCACCGGGGAAAAATTTGGCAACCCCTTTCATGTCCAGGGCATCAGTAAATGTTAAGCCCTGGAAATTGAGCTTATCGTGCAATAAACCTGTAACATTTTTTTTTGATAACGAAGTTGCTGTATTAGCCGTAGTATCTATAGCAGGAATATATAAATGAGCGATCATAACACTTCCCACACCGGCGGCAAACATTTGTTCAAATGGGTATAATTCGAGTGAATCCAATTGTTGCATGCTCTTATTAATAACAGGAAGATCGAAATGCGAATCAACAGAAACATCACCATGACCGGGAAAATGCTTTGCGCATGCCATCACACCTTCTTCCTGCATTCCTCTCATATAAGCAACTCCATAACGGGCAACTTTGTATTTATCTTCTCCAAAAGAGCGGTCGTTGATAACAGGATTGTCCGGGTTGTTATTGATATCAACAACCGGCGCAAAATTTACCTGTATGCCCTCGCGCTTACATTGCGCGCCGACCAGCTTTCCATATGCAGAAATGATTGAAGAATCTCTCACCGCACCCAACATCATCTGGTGATTGAGTGGTGTTACACTATCCTGTCGCATGCCCAATCCCCATTCTGCGTCGATACAAACCATCAATGGAGTTCTTGCAATGCTTTGAAAATAGTTTATAAAGCCGGCCTGCTTTACAGGCCCACCCTGGAAAAGAACAATGCCCCCGATATTATATTTTTGAATAGCCTGGGTAATCGCTGAATCATAAAATACAATACCGTCTTTTGTAATTTGACTTTCACGCAAAACCATGAGCTGTGCAATTCTTTCATCGTCGGTTAAAGTTTTGAAAACGCTATCTGCCCAGTGCTGAGCCTGTATGCTATGCTTTACCTGTGAAAATGTTACGAATGGGATTGTAATGAAAAGAAAGATTGTAAGCAAAAGTTTATTCATCAGAAAAAATATATTTTGAAAAATACTTTCACAAGTTAAACAATTAAGATTTTTAGTTAGAACTTTTGGAAAGTTTGGAACTTTTGGAAAGTTTGGAACTTTCCAAAAGTTATTTTTGAAAGGACTGTAGCATGAAGATTTTTAAAATTTCCCTGGTTTAAAATTTTCAAAATATTATTCCCATAATGTAGTTCAAAACTGTTATGCCTGCACCCATAGATAATCACTAATTTTACACATTAAAAAAAGAACAACTTTGGCTGATATTATAAACTTATTACCTGAAAACATTGCCAACCAGATTGCAGCCGGGGAAGTGATCCAGCGGCCGGCAAGCGCGGTTAAAGAACTGCTTGAAAATGCCGTAGATGCCGACGCTACCGAGATTAAACTCTTTGTAAATGATGCCGGCAAAGCTTTGATACAGGTGATTGATAATGGGAAAGGAATGAGCGAAACCGATGCCAGGATGAGTTTTGAACGTCATGCAACTTCTAAAATAAAAAGTATTGACGACCTGTTTCATATAAAAACGATGGGATTTCGTGGTGAGGCGCTGGCCAGCATAGCAGGGGTTTCACAGGTTGAATTGAAAACAAAAAAGGAGGGAGAGCCAGTAGGTACCTGTATAGAAATTGAAAACAGTGTTGTTATTTCCCAGGAGCCGGTTGCCACGACTGCAGGTACTAATATTTCCATGAAAAATTTATTTTTTAATGTGCCGGCACGAAGGAATTTTTTAAAAAGCAATGCTTCTGAACTCAGGCACATCGTGGATGAATTTATCCGGGTGGCGATGTCATTCCCCGATTTATTTTTTTCACTTACTTCCAACGGCCAGGAGGTTTTCCATTTGGAAAAGAGCTCTCTAAAACAAAGAATTATCCAGTTACTGGGAAATAACTACAATACAAAACTGGTCAATGTAAAAGAAGAAACAGATTATTTAAATATTTACGGATTTGTTGGCAAACCGGAAACG
>JBDTZL010000367.1:0-19131 GCA_040005125.1 Ginsengibacter sp. | reverse complement strand
TTTTTAATAATTATTTTAAGACAGAATTGGTGACAAATCAACAGAAGGTCGAAGCGGGTACGCAAGCAAACGAAGGTAATCGAATACCAAAGCGGGAGATGTTAGCTGCGGAAAGAGTAAAATTATTACACGAGAAGTTATATTGTAAAGCGGAGCAGGAGCGGGAATAAACAGGTATTTTAACCGCAAGAGCCAGAGACGAAGTCGCTTGTATGGCAAACAGGCCTTTGAGAAATTAGTCTTGAATTATGGACTAATAGACCCAAGGCAATACTTCGCTAAAAGCAAACTGTGAAGGCCCGCAAAGAAGTTTGCAGGAAAGCCGTATGCGGAAAACTGCACGTACCGTTTGACGAGAGGGAAGGGGGCAGCATATGTTGTCTTCTTTCTCTACTCTACTGGCTAACAAAAAAATCAAATTTTCCCTGTTTGTAATATCTTATGCCCGAGCTTATCTCTTTTTGTGGTAAGATATTTCTCATTATGGAAATTAGGCTTTATTTCTATAGGAACTGTTTCCACAATTTCAAGTCCATAGCCCAACAGGCCGGCTCTTTTTTTAGGGTTATTACTGATAAGTTTTATTTTTGAAATCCCCAGTTCTCTTAGAATTTGCGCACCTACTCCATAATCTCTTTCGTCCATTCCAAAGCCCAGCTCAAGATTGGCTTCCACAGTGTCTCTTCCTTCTTCCTGGAGTTTATAAGCTTTTAACTTATTCAGTAACCCAATACCACGGCCTTCCTGGTTCATATATAATACAACACCTTTGCCTTCTGCCTCCACCATTTTCATCGCTGCATGTAATTGCTCACCGCAATCGCACCTGAGAGAACCTAAGATATCTCCCGTCATGCAACTGGAGTGAACCCGCACCAACACTGCCTCGTCTTTTTTCCAATCTCCTTTTTTTAGCGCCATATGCTCTTCACCCGTATTCAACTGCTTAAAAGCAATCAACTCAAATGTGCCAAATTTTGTAGGCATTTTTACCCGCACATCTTCCTTTATGAGAGATTCCATCTTAAGACGATATGCAATCAGGTCCTTTATGGAAATAAGCCTGAGGTCATGTTTTTTTGCAATTATTTTAAGCTCAGGAAGTCGGGCCATTGTGCCATCTTCATTCATAATTTCCACGAGAATTCCGGCATCGCCATGACCTGAAAGTTTTGCAAGATCCACTGTGGCTTCTGTATGCCCTGTTCTCCTTAATACGCCTCCGCTTTTTGCACGTAAAGGAAATATATGTCCCGGTCTCGCTAAATCTTCCGGCTTTGTAGCAGGATCAATTAACGCCTGGACCGTTTTAGCACGATCGTGTGCAGATATACCGGTGGTACATCCATTTCCCAGGAGATCAACACTTACAGTAAATGGCGTTGCATGAAGGGCTGTATTATTATTAACCATAAGGCCAAGCTCCAATTCGTCACATCTTTTTTCAGAAATCGGTACACATATGAGCCCGCGGCCATTCTTGCTCATGAAGTTAATAATCTCGGGTGTAGCATTTTTTGCTGAAGTAATAAAATCTCCCTCATTTTCACGGTCTTCATCATCAACAACGATTACCAGCTTGCCATTTTTTATATCTTCAATAGCGGTTTCGATAGTATCTAACATATGATATTTTGTTCTATTTATTTGTGCAAAGATAGTTTAATGTAAACCCTGAATCATAGGGGCAATGTGAAAATTGCCCAAATTGTAAATTCAAAGTAATAATTCCATTACAAAATCTACCAGGTTCATTCGCAGGATTGGTGATGATATTTCATTTAAAATCAGCGGTTTTTAAAATTTCAACCTAAATTATTGATATAAAAAACTGTCCTTTATAAAAATAATTGAGCCGGCTTCATAATTTTTTAATATTAGATATGCAGCTAAAACGAGATAAATGATGCCATAGGTTTGTTAATAAATGTTAATAATTATTAAAAGATTATTTGCTTTCTTTGCCACGTAAAACGAAAATCACTATGAACCCTAAAAAACTTATCCCGTTATTTTTTGCCGCATTGCTATCACCTTTTTTGACGCAGGCGCAGGTTACAACGAGTAGTATCACCGGGTTTGTAAAATCTGATACCGGATCTCCGCTGGAAGGCGCTACTGTTACTGCTATCCACCAGCCTTCAGGTACTAAATATGTGACCCTTACCAAAAAAGACGGAAACTTTACCATTCCAAATACGAGGATAGGGGGGCCGTATGAACTGACTGTAGAATATGTAGGGTATTCTCCTCAAACAGTTGACAACATTGCTCTAAATCTTGGCGAGCCATTTTCAACAGACATTATACTTTCTGCAAAATCTTCTGTATTAAAGGAAGTGACGATTACAGCCGGGGGCAGAAGTGCTGCCAGGGCCAAAACGGGAGCCAGCACTATTTTTGATTCAAGGCAAATTTCAACATTACCTTCCATAACAAGAAGCATCACCGATTTTACAAGACTCACACCCCAGGCGAGTAATGGTAATAGTTTTGCCGGGAGGGATGGAAGATTTAATAATCTCCAAATTGACGGCGCCAATTTAAATAATAATTTTGGATTGACTACCGATCCGCAGCCAGGTGGGGGAGCCAGCCCTATCTCAATTGATGCATATGATGAGATCTCAGTGAATATCGCGCCTTATGATGTGAGACAATCCGGGTTTACAGGAGCAGGGTTAAACGTTATCACAAAAAGTGGTACTAATACTTTTCACGGCACAGCTTATGGTTTTTACCGCGATCAAAGCTTTAATGGAAAGCATGTAGGCGATGTAACACTTACCCAAACGCCACAAAAAAATAAAGTTTACGGCGCAAGCGTTGGAGGACCCATCATTAAAAATAAATTATTTTTTTTCCTGAATGCCGAATGGGAAAATGCTTCCAAGCCTAACGCAAATACTTTTGTTCCTACAGGGTCTTCAGCTTCAGGAACCTTGTCTGCTGCACCAAAAGATTCACTGGACAAGTTTGCTTCAGTATTGAAATCTAAATATAATTATGACCCGGGTGGTTATGATAACCGTCCTAACTATGTTACTAAAAACCGCAAGCTTCTTGGAAAAATTGACTGGAACATCAGTAACAAGCATAAACTGGTGTTGAAATACAGTGATTTCAAAGGTTCTGATCAGTCTCCTTTAAATGGCAGCAGTGTACCAAACAGCGGCGCCGGAGGATTTACAATACGAGGTATTACTGGTTCCCAATCAAGATTGCCTAACAATAGAAATAGTAATCAATCTATTGGATTTTCCAATTCTGATTATGGAACGGATCATGTAGTACAATCTGCCACTCTTGAATTGAACAGTAATTTCAACAGCAGAATTTCAAACCAGTTATTACTGGCTTATACACACATAAATGATACAAGAAACAGCCCGGGTGGTATTTTCCCAACCATTGAAATTTTTGATGCAGACAGTACGGTAGCGGGCGTAACAAAGGGACGTAATTACATGAGTGCGGGAACAGATCCCTTTACCAGGAATAATGAAGTGATCAATAACATTGCAAACCTCACTGAGAATTTTACATATTTTGCAGGAAAACATACAATAACCGCAGGAGCTACTTACGAATATCAAAAAGTGGGAAATGCCTTTATGGGCGGTTCAGAAAGCTATTATATATACAATGATCTCAATGATTTTGTGACGGATGCGCCCCCTGCCTTTTTTTCGTATACTTATTCACTGATTCCCGGACAGCCCAAAGTATTTTCTGCTGATTTAAAATTGGGACAACTGGGAGTGTACATCCAGGATGAATTTAATATAAACAGTAATTTTAAGCTTACATACGGCATCAGGGGTGATCTGCCTACTTATCTCAAACAGCCTATTGCAAATCCCGCAATAGATGCCTTGCAGTTCCCCGACAAAAATGGTAATCTCACAAGCTATAACACAGGAAAATGGCCCAAGGCGAAATTGCTTTTCTCTCCACGTGTAGGTTTCAGGTGGAAAGTTCCTGATGAAGATGGCCTGGTTATTCGGGGCGGAACCGGGGTATTTACCGGCAAAATACCATTTGTTTTTCTGACCAACCTGCCAAGTAATAGCGGGGTATATCAAACCGGTACCGTTATCAACAAAGCTGCTGACCTGGCAAGTATTACTTTCAACCCTAACCCGGATGCTTACATCTCTAAATTTCCTTCAACAATAACACCTGCTGCACCAGGGAGTTTTGTCCTGATCGATCGCAATTTTAAATTTCCGCAGGTATTCAGAACCAATCTGGGAATTGACAAGCAATTGGGGAATGGATTTGTAGCTACTGCAGATATCTTGTTTACAAAGGATATCAATGCAGTAAAAATGCGTAATGCCAATCTTAAAGATCCTACAGCTACGTTAGCCGGGCTGGATAACCGGCCTTATTATCCTTCCACGGCAACAGCAAGCGACAAATTCATTTATCCGAATATTGGATCGGTGATCGTTCTAGAAAATACCAAAAAGGGCTATTCTTTCTCAGCAACAGGGCAATTATCGAAATCATTTGCCAATGGATTTTACGGTTCAGTAGCATATACGTATACTTTGGCAACTGAAATAAGCCCTAATCCCGGGTCACAGGCTACTTCTGCATGGCAGTCCATCATAAACGTAGGAACACCCAACAGTGAAGAGCTTTACAACTCGCAATATTCAATACCGCATAGGGTTGTCGGAACCATTTCTTACAGGAAAGAATATGCAAATCACTTCGCCAGCACTTTATCTCTTTATTATGAGGGAGAGGCCCAGTCACGTTTCAACTATATAATAGGAGGTGACCTTAACCGGGATGGCAATAGTTCATCTGACCTTATGTATATATATGCAAAAGGGTCTGATGTTCCTTTCGTGGCCGTAAACAATTCGGACGGCTCTGTTAAGTATTCAGTAGCAGCCCAACAGGCAGCTTACGATCAACTCGTTAGCAATGATCCTTATTTAAGAAGGCATAAAGGCCAGTATGCTGAAAGGAATTCGGCAGTAACTCCCTGGTACAACAGGATCGACATGCGTTTCCTCCAGGATTTCTTTGTAAAAACAGGTAATGTAAAACATACGCTACAGTTTAGCGTTGACGTTTTGAATGTTCCCAACCTGCTTAACAAAGACTGGGGCATCAAGCAATATACCGCTCTTGGTTCCGCAACGACTTTTACAAACAATCCATTAACCTTTAAAGCTGTAGATGCCACAGGGCATCCAACATATACGCTTGCTGAATTTAATAAGCAACTTATTACCACTCCATTTCAAAAAGATATTTCCACCTTCAGTACCTGGGGGATGCAACTCGGGCTGAGGTATATATTTTAATAGTGTCAATTAATATCCATCGAAACTCTTGTTAATGAGAATATGTTTTTTGAATTGTAAAAGTTTAATTAAAAGAACAAAAGAGTCAGGTTGAAATATAATATCCTCTGAATATCTTATTGAATCACCAGCCAAATAAAAAATATAAGGCCCGGGTTATATAGAATTCTAAAAAAACAAAGTGATATTGTACTGGTTCCGGTAAATACGGGCGGGGGAACTATTACAGATACAAGAACCCCGTCACAGATGTGGAGCCAGCTTAATGCGTTAATTAACCAGGATCCATACATGAGTAAACACAGGGGACAAATTGCTGAACGCAATGCAGCGATACTTCCTTATTTTAAACATCTTGACTTAAATATCAAACGGGATTTATACATCAACACCGGTAAATACAAGCATACACTTCGCTTATCTTTCGATACGATTAATCTGGGTAATTTCTTAAACAGGAACTGGGGTGTTGCTAAAATATTCAGCACCGGGTTTTCAAGTGGCTCGATTTCCTTCTTAAAATATGAAGGCCTGGTAACAGATCCTAATGCAGGTAAGCCAGGATATTCATTCCTGTACCAGGACCTGGCAAATCAGATTCCTTTTGTAAACAGCTACCAGGATAATCTAAGTATTTTTTCACGCTGGCAGGGACAGACCGGTATAAGATATTTATTTAATTAAAACCGGGTATAACCATAACTCTAACGTTAACGCGTAAACGAAAAGTCCCTGTTTTTGCGGGCTGTGTATGTTACATTTATTTACGGCTAAATGTTTTGTCCCTGCCATTAGTTTGGTTGTCTGCAATTTATTTGCAATACGGATATGCTAACTGGTCTTTAAAATTATGGACCTTCAAAAAATTACCCAGGTATGCAAAGATAAAATCTAAGGAAGTGGCAGAAGGCGGAAAAGATGCGGCCATTGAATATCCGGATGTCACCTTCCAAGAGTAGTTTCAAAATTTTGAACAATGTTATAGAACGTTAAAGCCTGTTCATCCGTTAATCCATTCCCTATTGTTGCAAGTGCGCATTCTTTCTTACCCGGGTATGTTGTCACTCTTGATTTACCTATCAGGATCGTGAGGTTTGTGTAACTGTTATTTGGTGCTGAACCTTTTGAACTTACAGCTGCACCGTTTCTATATCTTGTAACATTTGTAGCGGAAGATGAAAGCATAAACAATCCGGTTGTGTTTGGAGATAAAATACTTTGACTAAAACCAAACCATTCAGAATTATTATTAGCATTAGCATAAAGAGACAACTCATTATATGGAATAGCACCATCAGTACATCCCATATCATAGCCGGAGATAGTGTTCTGCGTCCTCGAATAATAAGATATGGCAGCATTATTATACCCGCCTATTGAGCTATCGGTTAAATGAGTATCTGCATAATCAGCAATAGTTGGGAATAATACCCCTGTGCCTGCAAAAACAGGGTGACCATTAAATGTCAGCCTGAAGGCGGCGTCTGAATTTTCAGGGTCCTTTAAGTTCCATTTGGTTGAACTTTCTGTACCGCCTGCCATCGGGTATACCGCCACAAACTTTGCCCACAATGAGGAATCTTTCAATTGCTTTACAAAATTATTTATTGCAAACTTTTGTGTGAAGTCAGTAATGCCCGAACTGTCAAAGAATTTCTGAGCATCTGCATCATAATTAAATGAATTGGTTGGATCACCTAAATATTTGTTACAGGATGAAAGAAAGGCACATAAAAAAAATACAGCTATTAATTGTAAGACATTCTTCATTCTTTTTAATTTGAAGTGTAATCATTGGGTTTAAATACTCACCTGCTGTTGACTATAAAAAGCCAGGTATGTTTATTAGGATCACGGAAAATAGTAAGAATTTTATTCGACGCTTCGCTATTTCCAATTTTTTGCTCACATTTGGTAATAAATTTATACACATCCTCCATCTCTTCGCTGTTAAACCTGTTTAATCGGGTTCCAATGCAAATGTAGCAACGTATTCCCATTTTTACGCTATGGTTTCTATTCAACTCGTATTTTTTAAATCCGGTAAAATTCCCAGCTACAATAATTCCCGGGATTTGACAGCTCTTTATATTTATTTTTTTTAATAATAATTTTCTAAACAGACAATAAGGTTAATTAAAGAGCGTTTATACCCGCAAGACGGTAAAATTACGGTCGTTTAAATTAAGAAAATGTATTCTGTTGCCATGAACTTTAAACTTTTAATTATTATACCAGTCTCATTACAATAAAAAATTTACCAGAATTATTCCCCGGATAAACACCTAAAATTAAAACGTGGAAAATACATATACCTGGGTATATAACATTATTGAAAGTTGCAATAAAGATTTTCATTTCGACTGTGCTGATGTGTTAATCACATTATTTAATACTAAATGCGGAGATGCTGAAAAAGTTTCGGGGCTGAAATCATTACGGCAATATAAATGGGATACTATTCATACAATTTTGCTTTGAAAACAACCGGCCAGATACTACTTAGCCCGCGGCAGCATATTTAAATCATTATTAAAAATATTATAGTTCTGCAATTGCAGAATCTTCAACTCGGTTTTTCATAGGATATTGGATTATAACAGGGGTGGATTTTTATCCGGCCCCTTTTTTTGTTTAATCAGGTTGCAGACTTTGATATCACCATATCTTAAATAGAGGTATCTTATACCGCTGCCGGAGTGTAAAATCACTTATTTTTTAGGTGACTGAAATTTATTTTTAACGGAGATACTTTGATTTTATTCAAAAGTTTTTAAAAATGAAAAAAAATATTTTGGTCGTGATTTGAAGTTTCTGCATACCCGGATCTTCTGTTGGGTACTCACAGGACAGTTCCAAATCTGTAAAAGAGGCGCAAAAGCGATGAAGAAAGAGGATAAGGGAAAGCACCATAAAGCCATGAAGAAAACGGAATAATTTGGCCCGTCATGTGGTGACGGGTTTTTTAATGTAGTACGGAGATATTTTACTAAGGGCTTTCATTAGATTGTATAACCAGGTATATTTCGGATACATATTCTCTCAAATTTATATATGGCATGGTTTATGCATTTATTTTAGTATATAAATTCCCAAATAATAAACTATGAAATACGAAATTGATCATTCAAATCCACAATTGGTGTTAATTTATTCGGGTGCATTGGCATTATCAGCTTTAATGGTAGCTTTTTTAGCTTTTATTCAACATTGATCAAACAATATATAGGTAACCGGGTTTTTTGTATATATACCTATTTAAAGTAATTTATAGATAATTAATTACATCTACTTTGTCAAAGTCAGAGCACGCTCCTGAACGCACATAAGAGCAGTTTTACATCTGGTGGCCAAGATACTTCGATGTCAGTTTTTATTTAACAAACAGCGATTTTCTGTCGCTCTTATTAGCGTGTAAATATTGGTTTAAAAAATCTTCCTGCTCCTTTATTTTTCCCAATAGAATATTTAACTGAGTCCTTAGTGATTCTGTTCCTAAAGTAAAAGAAGCTTGTGACTTATCTACCACGTCTAATTTTTTTAGGGAAGAATTGAGCTTGTCATCTACACCCTTAAGCAATGCCGCCAGCTCCGCATCAGTTTTTTCAGGAGTAAATCTCTTATTACGGTATTCAATGAAATTATTAAGAACGGTTGCTGCATACTTCACGTCTGAAACAGATGAATTGTATAATCCCACATCTTTACCCTGGTTTATAATTTCAATAAGCATCTTTACATAGTTGTAATTATCTTTTATGCGGGAATTATATATACCCTGCTTCTGAATTCTCAGTTCTGTTGATTGAAGTTGGTGCAAGGTATCCATCCGGAGATAAGCTGTAACAGAATCTGAAAAATTAAAATACGGCGCATCCTTATTTTTATATATGTTACCACTATAAAATTGTTGATGAGATACCGTATAATTTAATAGCTGCCATAGCGGGTCGAAAGGCATGTGTGATTCAATAAATTCTGCCGGCTGAACCAAAAAATATTTTGAATTCATACCACTTCCATTATCCCATGTAGGATCACATAAGTACCAGGTTGTATCGATGAATACAGCACACCAGCTATGAGCCGTTTTATCGATTGTTCCTGATTGTTTGGTATACCCGTTTACTACGAAAGAGGTGAGGCCGGCCTTTATACTTATATCATTGAAAATAGCTGCAAAATTTTCGCAAACCCCTTTTCTTCTTCTCAGCGCATAGGTTATTTTTGCTTCCGGGTTTATACCTGTATTAATTACGTTTGCGCTATCCTTATCATACCTGATATTAGCTGTTACCCACACGTACACAGACCGAACCTTAGTCCTGTCACCGGAAAAATGAGATTTTACATACCGGGCGATATCACCCGTGGAATTTGTCATGGAATCCGGTATATTAAAAGCCATTCTATCTATGCTTGTGTATACCGCAAAGTCCTGTGCATTTAAAACCTTAATTAAACACACAAGCAGCAATAAAAACAACATTTTCCTCATGTTCGTAAAGTTATTATTTCATTTGAAAAGAAAGTTATAAATAAATATTGTTCTTCAAAAATTTAAAGGTTCCCGGAATTATTGATGTAGATAAGAGCAGCTTTTTATACAAACATCCATTCCAAACACGCCGGTACATTTTATCGGACGCATGATGGGTTCATAGGTAGCAATAATACCCGGTTATACGACTATTTTTGAGGTTATTTTCTAAATATTATTTTTATAGTCGTTAAGTAAGGTCATAAATATGAGTAATTTCAAATCAATTAAAATATGGAAAATTGTCGTTGAATTTTGTATTTGTTCAACTGCTTTCCTTTCAAAACACTAATTTCGGTAAAGCAACATAATAGTGAAATAAAATAGTAAAAAAAATGAACACAAACCGGTTAAGCGAAACATTACGTAAGGCATTGAATGACCAGATGACAAAGGAGGCTGCTGCAGCGCAAATTTATCTTTCTTATGGCTCATGGGCAAGTGCCGGAGGATATGATGGAATTTCCAATTTTCTTTTTCGCCACGCCAATGAAGAGCGCAGCCACATGACGAAAATCCTTGAATACATACTGGAACGTGGCGCAAAGGTGAATATAGACGCAATACCCGCCCCGCCTGCAGATCCTAAAAGTGTGCAGGATTGTTTTGAAAAGACATTTGATCATGAAGTAGATAATACGAAAGGCATTTACAAAATTGTAAAAATGAGTTTTGATGAAGAAGACTGGGCGACCTGGAATTTTATGCAATGGTTTGTAAAAGAACAAACAGAAGAAGAAACTATGGTAATGAACATGCTTGATAAAATAAAAATAGCAGGCGGCGAAAATGCATCAGGCGCATCTCTTTATTCATTTGACAGGGATATGAAAGGTACTCCGGATGATGCGGAACTTGCCCAGGATAAAACTGCAGAAAATCCTTAATATATATATGCATAGTTATTGTTATATGCAACCACGAGTCTTCACGCTTTCTGATTTTATTAAATCCTATGGATCACCTCCAAAAATAATTTACTTAATATTTTATCGGCACCTTCCGCAACTTTTATAATTTCACTGATATCGACTGGCTTTAAATTATCCGGGTCGCATTCATCCGTTATTACGCTTATGGCCGCGCATTCCACACCAATATGATTGGCAACGATCACTTCTGGAACCGTACTCATTCCAACCATATCTGCACCAATTGTTCTTAAATACCGGTATTCTGATCGGGTTTCAAGATTGGGGCCAGACACTGCGGCATAAACTCCCTTCTTCAAATGGATTGAAAGATCCATAGCAGCTTCGCTTATTTTTTTATTGAGTTTACTGCTATAAGGAGCGCACATATCTACGAAACGATTCCCCAATGCGGGGTCATTAAGCCCCCTTAGTGGGTTCTCCGGTAATAAATTTATGTGGTCATCTATTAATACAAGATCATACTTTTTGAAGTCTTTATTAATTCCTCCTGAAGCATTGCTTAGTAAAAGGCTTTGCACCCCCAGTGTTTTCATTACCCTTATGGGAAAGGTTATTTGTTGCATGGAATATCCTTCATAATAATGAAAACGGCCCTGCATTACCACAACCTTTTTACTACCTATTGTTCCTGAAATTAATTGCCCTTTATGAAATTCAACCGTGGCCGGCGGGAAATGGGGTATTTCATTATAAGAAATGCTTTTTTCAATTTTAATCTCATTGACAAGGTGCCCTAGCCCGGTACCCAAAACAATTCCGGTTTGCGAGCCCTCAAATCCATGCTTCGTAAGATAAGCTTTGCTTTCTTTTATTTTATGCAGAAGATCTTCCATTGTTTTTTTACTATGATACGGAAATAAAATTAATGGAATATCGTATGTAGAAAAGCAGACAGTGATTTTTTATTTTACAACAAATAGTCCCTTTGCTTCAAAGCCTGCAATACACACTGATGTCCAGGTAAAAAAATGCAGCATTTTTTTTAAATATCCAGCCATCAAATACCAGTCTGCTTTTAAAAATGAAATGCCCTACGATGATCATACGATCCGTTAGCTATCGGATCATGTTACAAATAACACGCTACAATGCAGTTGACATATCACTAAATGTAAAATCAGTGGATTTCGACATGTGCTCTCCCGCTGTAAAAATTTTTATTGAGAGAGTCTAAAACCCTCGTAGTATCTGATAATGGCAGCATAAAAGGTTCAGCAATTTTATATGTTACAGAATCAGTTGTGTACATAATAACATTTATCCCGAATTTCTTTAGAGATTCAAGTCTCAATAATGCAACCTCTTTATTTTTTGTCTCTCTTACAACAATTTTAAATGTAAAGCTGTCTGCAGGATTTTTTTGAATGCTGTTTAGACTGTCCGCTGATTTTTGGGCCGCGCCCGCTGAATCATTTTTTCTTTGTGCAGTTATTGTATCAGTAATGGGAACTATAGTATCATTTGTGGCAGCCTGCCCTGTATCATTTTTTTTAAATCCAAAATACCATGCAGCCCATGCGCCCAATCCTAATACGACAATTATAAAAATAATAAGAACAATCTTTCTATTGTCGCGTGAGGGTTCTCTTTTATAATCATTAAATAAATTTTCCTCATGTTGTTCTGCTCCGTCATCCTCTATTTTTAATTTGGGAACTTCAACTCTTTGTATAAGAGGGCCCGGTTTAAATTCAAGATCGCCGTTTTTTAATTTTTCAAGAGTTCCGAGGTTTTGAATTGTAAAAGGTTTTCCAATATTAAGAAACTGGCGCCCCAAAGTTAAAAATGAGTCCAGGTCAGCAGAAGCAAGAGGCTTTATTTTTTTTGTATTTTGAACTATAAAATCGATGAGCTCATTGTCTTCCGCTGTTTTGGAATTATAAATAAATGAAATAGCATCCGGTGGTATGGTAAAGGGTTTGTCGCTGTCTGTACCTTCAGGTAAAAGTCCATCAATCTTAAAAGTTCCAATTCCCTGCAGAGAAATTTGTTTATGCTTTAATAAGTACAGTACAAGAGCCTGCTCAATTTTCAAAGTATTATTTTTAGTAAAGGCAAACCTACATGTTATTAAGCGAATTCCAAAAAACCGGGGGATTTCATGTAAGTAGCATGAAAATTTTTTATACAGCGATTAGCCGGTAAATTTGCGGTATGCTTACTAAAGAGGAAAAACTTTTTTTAGAATATTGGGAAAAAAACCGGGACAAAGAGAAACATTTCACAAGGCAACTCGCCGGTGGACTCCCTGTTGGTTTGCTTTTTGCACTCCCCATTTTAATCGCTTTAATTTTCCATAACTGGTATAAAAGCATGGTCTACATTTCAGGCTCGCAGGTAATTGTAATAATTATTGGAGTGTTAGGTGTTGCTGTATTTTTTGCAATATTCCGCATGAAATTTAAGTGGGAAAATAATGAGCAACTATATAAAGAGTTAAAATTTAAGGCAAAGAAGGATGATGCAGCACATTAGTTATTTTTATACTCTTATATTCAAATAAAAGTGATTTAATGATGATGAAGAAAATATTACCGGCCTTAATTTTATTTTGTGTTGTATTAGCAGGTTGTATCAAGAACGATACAAAATGTACGTATGTGGATTCAACGACTATCGCACCAAGTATAGAAATCGACTCATTACAGAAAGTGCTTACAGACTCCGGGATTACTGCATCGCAACATTCTCCCGGATTGTTTTATAAAATTAACGGTACCGGAACCGGCACAGGCGTAACTAATCTTTGTTCTAATGTAACGGTAACCTATAAAGGCAGTTATTTTAACGGACATGTATTTGATTCTACGGCAACCGGCAAAGTGGCAGCGTTTCAACTTGGGCAGGTAATAGTAGGATGGCAAAAAGGACTCCCGCTAGTAAGCAAAGGAGGCGACATAACTTTATACATACCACCTTCATTGGGCTATGGCGTCAATCCGATAAAGGATACCCAGGGCAATGTTATTATTCCCGGCAACTCTTATCTTGTATTTGTAATTCATGTAGTGGATATACAATAATTTTTTTCCGGAATTATTTACTGGCTTCGATGTTTGGTGTAAGTCTTTTTGATTCTTTTATTTCATCAAACCTTGTAGCCCTGACTGCTAAATTTAAAAAAGCAATCCTTCCTTTTGTTCCGCTAAACTATACCGGATGCATTGAAACATCATGAAACACTTTCTTTTGTATAACTTTGCTTTATAAAAAGTAAGTTTGAGCCACGAAGCAATTTCGGTTTTTGATATGTTCAAAATAGGCGTAGGTCCTTCAAGCAGCCACACACTTGGACCCTGGCGCGCTGCCAGTCTTTTTTTACTGTCTCTTGAGAATAAAAATTTATTAAGCAAAGTTGTACGGCTGGAAGTGTTACTCTATGGCTCTCTTGCTAAAACGGGAAAAGGCCATGGCACAGACATAGCGGTACAACTTGGGCTGAGTGGTGAAGATCCTGTAACCTTTGATGTGAATATGATTGATGCTAAAGTCAATGACATCAAAGCCATGAAGAAATTAATTTTGAATGGTAAATATGAAATTGATTTTGAACCCGGGGAAGACATAGAATTTTTATATACAGAAACGCTTCCTTATCATCCAAATGCACTTACTTTTTTAGCAGTCCTAAACAATGACGACCACATTGCAGAAACATATTATTCGGTAGGGGGCGGCTTCGTTCATAAAGAGGGCGAACAATTAAGTGGTGATAGTGAAGTAATATTACCATTTCCTATAAATGATGCAAATGACCTGCTACACTGGTGTATGAAAACAGGGATGAACATTTACGAAGTGGTATTGGAAAATGAAAATACCTGGAGAAGTGAAGATAAAACCCGCAGCGGTTTACTGAATATCTGGGAAGTTATGAAGCAGTGTATTTTTAGGGGTTGCCATACATACGGGGTGCTTCCCGGGGGATTGAACGTAAAAAGAAGGGCCGCACTTTTGAATAAGAAATTATTAAAAGATAAAGAATATACTGATTTCGATTCGTGGGTAAAAGTGATTAAAGACGGTGGCAATGATTTTAAATATATTCTTGATTGGGTGAGCTGCTTTGCTCTCGCTGTAAACGAAGAAAATGCGGCATTCGGACGTGTGGTAACTGCTCCTACCAATGGGGCTGCCGGTGTTATTCCTTCTGTACTCGCTTATTATATTATTTTTTCCGATGCTGATACCCCTGATAAAATAATCCGGTTTTTATTAACTGCATCTGAAATAGGAAGCATTTTCAAAAAAGGGGCTACTATATCTGCTGCAATGGGTGGTTGCCAGGCAGAGATTGGGGTTTCATCATCCATGGCTGCTGCTGCACTTACCGAATGCCTGGGTGGAACACAGCGGCAGGCTTTAATGGCTGCGGAAATTGCAATGGAACACCATCTTGGAATGACGTGCGACCCCATAAGCGGCCTGGTTCAAATTCCGTGTATCGAAAGAAATACCATGGGCGCAATAAAAGCTATAACAGCATGCCAGCTTGCATTACAGAGTGCACCTGACTATGCAAAGGTGAGCCTTGACAATGTGATTAAAACTATGTGGAATACTGCAATGGATATGAACAGTAAATACAAGGAGACTTCCGACGGCGGGCTTGCAATAAATGTTCCGCTGAGTTTAAGTGAGTGTTAGAAAGCCCATCCCCAACCCCTTTCCGAAAGGAAGGGAACTAATCCCGGGTTATCAAATTAACAGATTCTTTCCGTTTTGCATCAGGTAGTTCCTTCTGAGTTTAATAGAATTCTTTTTTGTAGCAGGAACATTATCTCTGAATTTAATAAAATGTTCAGTAACTGTAGACAGGTTCAACGTCTACCTTCGGGGGCTAGGGGGCTCTATAGTTCCTTTTCATTTCTCTATCCGTTTCCCTTGCTTTAATAGTTTCTCTTTTATCATATATTTTCTTTCCTCTTCCGAGGCCGATTTCCATTTTAGCAAAACCATTTTGGGCAATAAAAATTTTTAATGGAATGATTGAATATCCTTTTTCTTTTATTTTATTTTCAAGCTTCCGGAGTTCTTTCTTCTGTAATAAAAGTTTGCGTTCCTGCATAGGCTCGTGATTATGAATATTTCCAAAACTATATTCGGAAATATGCAGGCTTTTTACAAACAATTCCCCTTTAAAAAAAATGCAATAGCTATCATTAAAGCTGGCTTTGCCCGCGCGTAAAGACTTTATTTCAGTACCGCTCAAAACAAGCCCCGCAATATATTTTGCTTCAATATTGTATTCGTAATATGCTTTGCGGTTGCTTAGCTCCATGGGGGGTGGTGGTCAATAATCATTGGTCATTGGTCAATAAGTCATTAGTCAATGGTCAGTGGGTCATTAGCCTGTGCTCATGTTTTATTTATGAATTGCGCGCCATTAATGACTTATTGACTTGATCAACAATCTAGTTTCTGAATAGAATTAATAATTGTCCGAGTTTTTCTTTAAGTTCTTTTCTCGAAACAATAAAGTCAAGAAAACCGTGTTCCAGCAGAAATTCGCTGCGCTGAAATCCGGGAGGCAAATCTTTTTTAATAGTTTCTTTTATAACCCGTGGGCCTGCAAAGCCTATGAGGGCGCCGGGCTCAGCCATGATAATATCTCCAAGCATCGCAAATGATGCTGTGGTTCCTCCAAAGGTCGGATCAGTGCAAAGAGATACATAAGGAATTTTTGCATCAGACATCTTTGACAAAGCGCCCGAAGTTTTTGGTAATTGCATTAATGAAAATGCACTTTCCATCATTCGTGCGCCCCCACTTTTACTAATGATCATAAAGGGAATTTTATGCTCAATACAATAATCACAAGCCCTTACGATTTTTTCACCCATAACACTGCCCAGGCTTCCTCCTATAAATTCAAAATCCATACAGGCAATCACCATATCCATTTCATGAATTTTACCATGAGCAACCGTAATAGAATCATGAATTGAAGTTTTTGCGTAAGTTTCCCTAAGTCTCTGTTCATAAGGCTTGAGATCCACAAAACCTAAAAAGTCTTTTGATTTTATATTTGCAAAAAGCTCTGTGTAAGTATCGTTGTCAAAAATAATCTCAAAATATTCTGCGCTTCCGATACGATGATGGTATTCACATTTTGGGCAAACAAATAAATTTTCTCTTAATTCTGTAACTGTACAAGTATAACGGCAATTAGGGCATTTTGTCCATAGGCCATCCGGCGCCTCTTTTTTATCTTTTGTAGAAGTTGTAATCCCTTTCTTAATCCTTCGAAACCACCTGCGTTTAGTTTCTTCAGTATCACCTTCTTCACCCGCAAGATTGGCATCAAAATCTTCTTCCTGTTTCATAATAAATCATTAAATCATTTCAACAAGTCAATAGTCAATAAATCAATAAGTCAGTAAGTCAATTATCGCCAGCTTACAATTACCCGTCACAATTCACAAATGGCCATTGACTTATGGACCAATGGCCAGTGACTTAATGACCCTTGTTCATATTTATGCCACTGTTATGCTTGTATCTAAATAAACATCCTGGGTAGCCTCCAATAATTCAATACCTTCTTCAAATGGTCTTTGAAAAGCTTTTCTTCCCATTATTAATCCCATACCACCGGCACGTTTATTTATCACAGCTGTTGCAACGGCATCCTGCAAATCTGAAGCCCCGGTACTTTCTCCACCACTATTTATAAGCCCTATACGGCCACTGTAGCAATTGAGAACCTGGTAGCGGCATAAATCAATCGGGTGATCTGTTGTTAATTTATCATAAACCAGCTTTGATGTTTTGCCAAATTTTATTGCGTTATATCCACCGTTATTTGTAGACATCTTCTGTTTGATAATATCTGCCTGTAAAGTAACACCAAGATGATTGGCCTGCCCTGAAAGATCGGCAGCGGTTCCGTAATCTGTATTACCTGCTTTGAATGCGTTGTTACGCAGGTAGCACCACAAAATAGTACACATGCCCAGTTCATGCGCCTGCTCAAATGCTTCTGAAATTTCTTTTAACTGGCGTGTGCTTTCCTGGCTTCCCCAGTAAACTGTAGCCCCTATCCCAACAGCTCCCATGTTATAAGCACTTGCCACGGTACCAAATAAAGTCTGGTCAAATTTATTCGGATAGCTTAGCAATTCGTTGTGATTAATTTTTACAATGAAAGGAATTTTATGTGCATATTTCCGGCTTACAATACCCAGCACACCAAACGTTGATGCCACTCCGTTGCAGCCGCCTTCAATAGCAAGCTTTACAATATTTTCCGGGTCAAAATAAATAGGGTTGGGCGCAAATGATGCTCCGGCGCTGTGTTCTATGCCCTGGTCAACGGGAAAAATAGAACAGTATCCGGTATCGGCAAGACGCCCATGGTGCATGAGCGTTTCCAAACTTCGCACTACCCGGTTGTTACGGTTACTTTTTACGAAAATATCGTCAATATAATTTGGTGAAGGCAAGGTAAGGGTTGATTTATCAACGATACATTGATGGGTTAATAAATTTTCAGCCTTGTCACCTAATAATTCAGCAATTTTTTTTGAAGCCATGAAGATTTTTTTTTAATGATGTATGCAAACCTACATGAAATTGAGAAAAAAGAAAAGTAATTAGCCAAATGGCTAATTGACCAATTGTAATGGCAGACCTTTAAAATAGTCTGCGGCTTTTAACAGCCTGCTCCCATACCAGCTAAACATTTCTCCATCGACCAATAGGATTTTTACGCCTGGAATTTGTGGCTCCAACTCTTTTAAGTTTTTTTCCTTGAAAGGGTAGGGCTCAGAAGACAACAAAATTAATTCACAGTCATTTCGCAATTGCTCCAGGGTTATGTCCGGATAGCGGTCGAGAAGAGAAAAAATATTTTCAAGGTTGCAATATTGAAGCATGTCATTGATAAAAGTATGGCTCCCAACAGCCATAAAAGGATCTTTCCATATCAGGTAGGCAGCTTTAATTTTTCTTTTACCGGATGTTAAGTTCTTCAGCTTTTTAAATTCTACTTCAATTCTATTTGACATTTGTAAAGCTTCCCTGGTTTTCCCAACCAATAAACCGATATCATTAATCATTTTTATTGCATCCGCAAGATTATTCACATCCGTTACAAATACATCAAGATTTCCGGCTAATTCTTCAACCTGTTCTTTAACATTTTCTTCCTTGTTGGCAATTATTAAATCAGGCTTAAGATCTTGTACTGCCGGCACATTTATATTTTTAGTTCCGCCTATCCTGGTTTTACTACGATACCACTTCGGGGGATGAACACAAAATTTTGTAATTCCTATAACTTCTTCTTCCAATCCTAAGTCATGAAGAAGTTCTGTTTGAGATGGTA
>JBDTZL010000308.1:0-5691 GCA_040005125.1 Ginsengibacter sp. | reverse complement strand
ATTTCCAAAAAACGATTGCATGTCAAAATATATTTTGTCCTTCGACCAGGGAACCACGAGCTCACGCGCTATAATTTTTGATAAAAAAGGTGCTGTAAAAGCTGTTGCACAAAAGGAATTTACACAAATATTTCCAAAGCCCGGCTGGGTTGAACACGATGGAAATGAAATCTGGTATACACAATTGGGTGTTGCCACAGAAGTAATATTGAAAGCAAACCTCACGATTCATGATATTGCTGCCATCGGTATTACCAATCAACGTGAAACAACGCTGGTGTGGGACAGGAACACGCATCAGCCAATATACAATGCGATCGTATGGCAGGACAGGCGAACTTCAGAATATTGCAATGAATTAAAGGAACAGGGTCATGCAATAAATGTGCAGGAGCGAACCGGCCTGGTGATCGATGCTTATTTCTCCGCCACCAAATTAAAATGGATACTTGATAATGTGGAAGGTGCCAGGCAAAAGGCTGAAAAGGGCGATTTGTGTTTTGGTACAATTGACTCCTGGCTTTTATTTAAGCTTACTAGCGGTAAGGCACATACGACGGATGTAACCAATGCTTCCCGTACCATGTTATTCAATATTCATTCCTTAACCTGGGATAAGGAACTGTTGAAATTATTTAATATTCCTGCAGCTATGCTGCCCGAAGTAAAATCCAGCAGCGAAGTCTATGGAGAAACTGAAGAAATTTTTACTGCAACACGCCTGCCTGTTTGTGGTATTGCAGGCGACCAGCAGGCAGCGCTTTTCGGGCAAATGTGCATTAAGCCGGGGATGGTAAAAAATACTTATGGCACAGGTTGTTTTATGCTCATGAATACGGGCGACAAGCCTGTGTTAAGTAAGAACAATTTGCTCACTACAATAGCGTGGAAAATTGGTGACACAACGACGTATGCATTGGAAGGTGGTGTTTTTATTGGAGGAGCTGTTGTGCAGTGGCTACGGGACGGCCTGGGAATTATTAAAAACTCGGCGGAAGTTGAAAAGCTGGCAACATCGGTAAAAGATAATGGCGGAGTTTATTTTGTTCCGGCATTTGCAGGGCTTGGTGCTCCGTACTGGGACCAGTTTGCCCGGGGAACGATGCTGGGCCTTACCCGCGGCACAACGGCTGCACATATTGCAAGAGCATCCATTGAAAGTATAGCATTGCAAACGATGGATGTATTGCATGCAATGAATGCAGATGCGGGATTGCCAATTAAAGAACTGCGTGTAGATGGTGGCGCTACGGCTAATGATTTGCTGATGCAATTTCAAAGTGATGTGCTGGATTGTAAAGTCATCCGCCCTGAAATAACAGAGACGACAGCATTGGGAGCTGCTTATCTTGCGGGACTGGCTATAGGTTTTTGGAAAGATACCGATGAAATTGAAAATTACTGGACGGCAGAAAAAAATTTTGAGCCGGTAATGAAGCAGGAAGAGCGTCAGAAAGAAATTCATCAATGGGAAAAAGCTATTAAGGCTGCCCGGGTATGGGCAATGGATTGACAGTTAATTGTCGGTTGTCAATTGTCAATAAGCAATAGACAATAGGCAATATCAGGCAATAAACAATAATTAATAAACAATAATTAATAAACATTCTATGTCAATCTTTTTAAGTGAATTTTTAGGAACAGCAATATTGATCGCACTCGGAAATGGAGTTGTGGCGAATGTGGTTTTAAATAGAACAAAAGGGCACAACGGCGGCTGGATCGTTATTTCATTTGGATGGGCCATTGGTGTTTTTGCGGGGGTTTATGTGGCTAAATCAAGCGGAGCACATTTGAATCCCGCGGTCACGATTGCGTTGGTTTATTTAAAAAAAATTAGCTGGAATGTTGTGCCACAATATTTAGCAGGCCAATTGTTGGGTGCTATGGCAGGAAGCGTGGTTGTATGGCTTAGTTACCTGCAACATTTTAAAGCTACCGAAAACGCAGAAAGTATTTTAGCAGTATTTTCTACCAGCCCTGCTATAGAAAGTTCGGGCCATAATTTTCTTACAGAATTCCTGGGAACATTTGTGTTTGTGCTTTGCGTACTATTTATTGCTTCACCTTCGAGCAGTCTCGGCTCATTGGACGCGTTACCTGTTGCCTTACTGGTGCTCGGTATTGGATTGAGTTTTGGCGGGCCAACCGGGTACGCCATCAACCCGGTCCGTGACCTCGGCCCAAGGATCATGCACCAGTTATTACCCATATCGCATAAGGGTTCCAGCGAATGGAGATATGCACTGGTTCCAATTTTTGGCCCTTTAGCCGGGGGATTACTGGCTGCCATAATTTATAATTATTTGCATTGATGTATTCTTATCTGTAATTCATAATATGAACATAGAATCCTTTGTATCTTTGCAAATCAACTTCCTGATTTGAATAAACAGCGTGTGATTTTTGAAGACCTCGGGATTATCAATTATAAATCGGCATGGGATTACCAGGAACTATTGGTAAAAAAAAATCTTGATATAAAAGCTGAAGTAAGGAAATCAGTCAGCAGTCAGCCAACTGCCAACTGCCAACTGCCAACTGCCCACCACCTTCTTTTTTGCGAACATCCGCCCGTGTATACGCTTGGGAAAAGCGGGCATATGGATAATGTTCTCCTGAGTGAAAATGAAATGGAAGAGAAAGAAATTGAATTTTTCAAAACCAACCGGGGGGGAGATATTACTTTTCACGGCCTCCAGCAGGTCGTTGGTTACCCCATCCTTGACCTTGAAAAATTTTATACCGATATAGGAAAATATTTACGCAGCCTTGAAGAAGTTATTATTCTTACTATTGCTGATTATGGCATCAAAGGTGATCGCAGCAAGGGTGAAACCGGCGTATGGATTGAACCCGGAATACCAGGCAGAGAAAGAAAAATATGCGCCATGGGAATTCGTTGCAGCCGGTGGATAACCATGCATGGCTTTGCATTAAATGTAAATACCGACCTCAGCTATTTCAATAATATTATTCCCTGCGGAATTATTAATAAACAGGTTACCTCAGTTGAAAAAGAACTGGGGCATACCGTAGATTTCATAGAAATAAAAGAAAAGCTTACAAAAAATTTTGAGAAGGTATTTAATGTTGTTATCATTTAACCGCGTGCCCGTACTCGTCAAGAGCAGGAACGGGTTTGCCATCTTTTGGAATATATACTTTGTGTTTTTCCATCAACACACCATCCGAATAAATTTCAAAATTGAAAAGTCCGGCGTGTAAAAAATTGACCTTATCAAGAGTGAGCCATGATTCTGTTATCTTTTTCAATTCAAAAATAGGTGAACCGTCTTCCTCAAAAAATTTAATAGAATATTTTTTCTTTTCAGCATCAGGCAAGGCAATAATTACATTGTTATCTTTCCCGGTATAAACCCGTTTAGATGGCACAAACCATGTTTTTACGGACGGCTGAATTTCGGTTACTTCCGGTATTGTTTTCAGGGTGTCTATGCCTGGCCTGTGTGATTGGGTAAAAATATAAGTACCACCTTCAAATGAAATAAAGAGGCGATAATATTGCGGAGGTATAAATACTTTAGCATCAACAAAACCGTTTGACCTTGCCGTCACATTCAGCACGCTTCCGATGGTTGTAAAATTTTTCAGGCTGTCGTAAGACCGCTGGATGTTAATAGTAGTAACCGACGCAAAGGCGTTTGTCCAGGAAATTAAAACCTTATTACTTCTTTGGGTTACAGAAACTTTGGGGAGGGTATCCTGTGCGAAAGAAATTTTTTGAAGGATCAAAAAGAAAAATAAAATGAATACAAACTTATACATAGGGTGAACGAAGCTATTTGTTTTTCTAAAATACAAATATAATTGCTTGTTAATTGAATTTAAAAACTGAGCATTCCATCAGGCAAAGACTTATTTCCCTGTAAGCCACCAGTGTGGATGCACAGTATATCTGAATAAGGAGGGAAATAATTTTTATTTATCAGATCATATACCCCAAACATCATCTTACCTGTATAAACAAAATCCAATGGAATTTTATTGTCTTTATAAAAAGAATTCATAAAAGCAATTAATTCCGGGTTTTTTTTCGCATAGCCTCCAAAGTGGTAATCACCGTTAAATGAGTATTTTTTTTCGGATTCAACTTTTAATTCTTTCAATCTTGCATCAATATCGTTCAGATTTTTTAATACACCGAAGCCTGTTAGCGTTGCATCACATTCACAGCCCATGATTAGTCCCGCAAAAGTTGTGGCGGTTCCTGTAGCGCAGCAAACATGGGTGAAATTTTTTGAGTTAAAATGATCTGTTATAAGTTTTGCACCACGAGCTCCCCTCTGCGAATATCCTCCCTCCGGAATTAAAGTATGATCGCCATATTTTTTTGTAAGGCTATACTGAAACTCATCAGTATTAATCTTCTGGTAGGTAGCGCGGCTGAAAAATTCAAGCTGCATTCCGTTTTGAATGCAGAACAATAAAGTATGTGAAAGTTCAGGAGGCATTTCTCCACGCACGATGCCAATAGATTTTATCCCCTTCTCCTTGCATGCAAATGCTGTGGCAGCCAGGTGATTGGAATATGACCCGCCAAATGTTATGATCTGTTTATGGCTGGAATCTACAGCTTCATCAAGAAAATAATGCAACTTAAATATTTTGTTTCCTGAGATTATGGGATGTATCGTGTCAAGCCGAAGCATAGCTACTGTGACATTATATTTGCTAAAAAGTATATTTTTTAGCGAATCAATATTTACAGTAAAAATTTCCCCGGGAGATAATGAATTCATCATTTGAAATTATGGCATAAAACTTTCTTGCTTACTTTCGCAATAAAATACAAAACCAACCCCAAATTTAAGGCCCAAACCAAACCAAAAATAAAAACGAATTTATGAAACCGACACTTTTGATTTTAGCAGCAGGTATGGGAAGCAGGTATGGCGGTATTAAACAAATGGATGCCTTTGGCCCATCGGGCGAAACCATCATTGATTATTCTATTTATGATGCAATCAAAAGCGGCTTCGGTAAGGTTGTTTTTATTATAAGAAAAGATTTTGCAGAAGACTTCAAAAATATTTTTGAATCGAAATTAAAAGGAAAGATAGCAACAGAATATGTGATGCAGGAAATGGATTCTTTCATCGATGGATTCGCGCTTCCGGCGAGTCGAACCAAACCCTGGGGCACGGCGCATGCAGTACTATGCGCAAAGGATTGTATCCACGAGCCATTTGCGGTTATAAATGCAGATGATTTTTATGGAAGAGACGGATTTGAGAAAGCCGCGAAATTTTTAACCGGGGAAGTTGCTCCTGATACCTGGTGCATTATCGGTTATGAGCTTTCCAAGACTCTTTCAGAAAATGGAACCGTGAGCCGTGGAGTGTGCCAGGCAGATGCCAATGGAAACTTAATAGGCATTGCAGAACGGCTTAAAATTTATCCCGAAGGAAATAAAATAGTTTACGAAGAAAATGATACAAAAACTGAGTTGCCGCCTGGTACCCCGGTAAGTATGAACTTCTGGGGATTTCATCCCAATGTGTTTGAATATATTCAAAAACTGTTTCAAAAATTTTTGAAAGAAAATATAGACAAACCCAAAGCAGAATTTTTTATTCCAATTATTGGAGACGCCTATATTCATGAGCAGATGGGGGAAATTAAAGTGATACCCACTTCATCTCAATGGTTCGGTGTTACTTACAGGGA
>JBDTZL010000322.1:0-19162 GCA_040005125.1 Ginsengibacter sp. | reverse complement strand
TGGATCAGGAAACTTAGAAATGGTATTGCATGGAACAATTATAAAAAAATGTATGGTGATTTTCTTAACCATGTATGCAGCGATATAAAAGAGGCTGAGTATCTGGTTATTTTTGACATTGATTGTGTTCCCATAAAAAAAGACTGGTTCAATAACGTAACGGAAGAACTGCACGAACCCAGGACTATTATTGGTGCCGCGCAAACTGCCAATCATTTAAGAAATGCCCAATATCTTTATGTATAACCATTCTCTCTTCCATATCTGCCGCGCATTTAAAAGAGCTTAATTATCCTGATATGTATATGATAGAAGATATGGACGTCGGGCAAAATCTTACGGAGGAAATCATAAAAAACGGGGGAAACATTAAGTACTGGTGGCCCACAGATATAAAAGAGGAAAAATGGTACCTGCATCACCCTGAACATCCTGTATTTGGATTGGGTACCACTTACAATGATACTATTTATCATGCTTTCCTTTCCCTGCATTATCTTTCCGTACGCTTTATAAAAAAATGTAAATCGGTATTACCCTGGTATTGTTTTAAGCTGTAACTGGGCAGAATTAAAGAATGACTATTTTACTTACATGAGGCCTTTTGCCCCATCCTTGCTGTAAACACGAAGGCTCTTATTTTCTTAGCCTCACTTTAAACACATAATTCTTCGATGTTATATAAAGCACTTTGTCTTCTTCTGCCAATGCACAATTTGCACTCGGTGTTTTAGTCCGGATCTTGCCCAGTAATTTTCCGGACGAGGTAAAAATAAAAACTCCCCCGGGGCCACACGCAAAAACGTGTCCCTGGTGATCCACTTTCATTCCATCAGGTAATCCAATTCCTGTACTGATCGCTGAAGAAGCATCATAAAATATACGTCCATTTAAAAGAGAATCAGTGGAACTAATGTCAAAGGCATACCATACCGGCCGCAAAGAATCAGAATTAGCCACAAGTAATGTTTTTTCTCCCGGCAGAAAGGCTATCCCGTTGGGGCGACTGATAGAATCTATCAATAAATGTACATGTCCCATTGTATCAAGCCTGTACACTCCCTGGAAAGGAATTTCTTTTTTAGGATTTTTCATTCCTCCCTCAAGCCCATAAGGAGGGTCAGTAAAAAAGAGGTCACCATTGCTTCTAAAAACAGCATCATTTGGGCTATTAAATCTTTTGCCCATATAATTTGAAGCAAGAGGTTTGAACTTCGGTTGCGGATCATCCAACGGGGCATCCATTAGGGCCATCCTCCTGTCACCATGTTGGCAAAGTACTAACTGGCCTTTATTATTAAGCAATAAAGCATTAGATCCCGTTTCTCCACCCCTGGTTACGGTATCTGTATACCCTGAAGGCTTGAGGTATAATTGTTTTCCTTTATCCTCGCTCCATTGGTAAATACTATTCTGTGGTATATCTGAAAACAATAATGTTTGTTTATCACTCAGCCATAGAGGGCCCTCACTCCACACAAAGCCCTCTGCAATAACTTTAATATCCACACTGTCATCAATGATCGTATTTAGTTCAGGATCGATTCGCTCGATCCATATCATATCTTTAATTTTTTTTTCACAGGACAGCTGAAAGGCACTAAGCCACACTGTTACTATGATAAACGAAATTTTAAACTTGCGAAAGTAAAGCCCGGAGATTACTGACATAATAAAAAATTAAATGGTTATACAAAATAATTAATTTAAGCTCTTAAATATTAGAAAAAGTGGGAATTTATAAAATAAGATTATGCACAAAAAGCTAATACAGCATAATATTTTTTGTTTTAATTTTTTTCAAAAGACACCAACCTCAAAAAAAATTTGACAAGATATATAAATTCGCCAAAGTTCTTTGTAGGTCAGGTTGAATAGCCGGGTAACATTATTAAAGGCGTTTTTTACAGTGTATAAACCGGCACAAAGAAAAAATAACACTTAATTTAAAGTAGAAAGAAAGATGATTTATTAATTTTAAATTGCTGGTTGATTTTAAAGAACTGACATTGCATTATCTTGTCTGTTCATATAAAAGTTTCATCCATGATTGCTAAAATTTTTCCTGTATGAATAATAACCGGAATTATATACTGCCTATTATTTTGGTGACGTCGCTGTTCTTTTTATGGGCCTTCCTTCACAATATTAACCCGATCCTGATACCACATTTAAAAAAGGCCTGCCGTCTCACTGATACGCAATCAGCGTTTATTGATACAGCAGTATATCTGGGTTATTTTTCTATCGCTCTTCCCGCAGGGTGGTTCATGCACAAGTATGGTTACAAAAAGGGAATATTATTCGGTCTTTTTTTATACGGGTTAGGGGCACTGCTTTTTTTGCCTGCAGCATCTGCGCGGAATTATGACTTTTTTCTTGTTGCATTATTTGTGACTGCCAGTGGAGCCACTTTTCTCGAAACAGTGGCTAACCCTTATATGGCGAAATTGGGTGATGAAAAAACGGGGGCCCGAAGGTTGAATTTTGCACAATCATTTAATGGAGTAGGCGCTTTTGCGGCGCCAATTTTGGGAGGCCAGTTTATTTTGTCAGGTGTTGAGCATTCAAGTGCTGAATTACAGCGGATGGCTGCAACAGGCCAGTTGGATAACTATTTGCAATCTGAGGCAGACACGGTTAAGATCCCTTATTTGATAATTGCTGCGGGAGTATCACTTTTGTTTGCATTATTTTTTGTTTCAAAATTACCGGAAGGCGAGGTGGTACACGAGAATACCAAGGCATCCTTCTCATTTAAAGTGTTACAGATACCCCAGGTTAAATGGGCTGTGATAGCACAGTTTTTTTATGTAGGTGCCCAGGTGTGTGTAGGAAGCTTTTTTATCCGTTTTTCAAAGTATACGATGGATCTTCCAGAAAAGCAAGCGGCTTATTGGTGGGGATATATCGCCATGGTTGGGTTTATGGTCGGCCGTTTTAGCGGTACTTTTCTTATGAAGTATATAAGGCCCGCACGGTTGCTTGGATTGTATGCAGTCATCAATATTATTTTACTTGTTGTCGCTGTATTTGCGCATGGCAAAATAGCTGTATATACTTTGATGGCAGTTCCTTTTTTTATGTCAATTATGTTTCCGACTATTTTCGCTCTCGGCATCAAAGGGCTGGGAGAAGAAACCAAGATCGCTGCATCATTTTTAGTAATGTCTATTGTGGGAGGCGCTTTTTTCCCGTTGATAATGGGCAGGATCTCAGACGCTACGGGCGGTAATATACAGTTAGCTTATATAGTGCCAACGGCTTGTTTTGTAATAATATTATTATTCGCACTCATGCAAAAGCCGGAGCCCGGTGACACCAAAAGAGCTTTAGTATTAACTCATTAACAAGAGAAACTCATGAAAAGGTATTGCCTGACACTTGATTTGAAAAACGACCCGGAATTAATAAGGGAATATGAAGCACTTCACAGGGCTGTGTGGCCTGATATAATAGATCTTATAAAAGAAGACGGAATAGAAAATATGCTGATTTATCGTTATGGTGTACGATTATTTATGATTATGGAAGTAAGCGATGAGTTTAGTTTTGAGAAGAAGCGACAGACAGATGCAGATAACCCGAAAGTGCAAGAATGGGAAGAATTTACATGGAAATACCAGCAGCCTTTGCAGGGAGCCGCGAAAGGTGAGAAATGGATGCTTATGGATAAAATTTTTGAACTAAAAGAATTTTGAATATTATTATGACAGAAGATACAACGATACCTTATTTAAAAATTCATCCGGACGATAATGTGCTGGTGGCCTTAAAAGATCTTCCATCAGGAACATCTTTCTCTTTGGAAAATGAACAATTGATGCTCCTGCAGGATGTTCCTGCCAAGCATAAATTTTTTATTAATAATATGAATGAAGGCGGTAATATAATCATGTATGGCGCGCTGGTAGGGAAAGTGAAGTCCAACGTTCCTAAAGGAGGATTAATGACAACAGCAAATACCGAGCACGCATCGGGTTCGTACGCCTACAGGGGATTTAACTATCACTGGAAGCTGCCTGATGTTTCAAATTTTGTTAACCGCACATTCAATGGCTATAAACGCAAAGATGGCAGAGTAGGAACGGCTAATTACTGGTTATTCATTCCAATGGTATTTTGTGAAAACAGGAATCTTGATGTTATCAGGGAGGCTTTACAAAAAGAACTGGGATATGCGCTTTCCGATAAGTACAAGGGATTTACCAGGCAATTAATAGATGCCTATAAAAAAGGCGAAGATCTTTTTGATGTTGATTTAAGTCTCTCTTCCACAGGGAAAGACCGGTTCTTTAAAAATGTAGATGGAATCAAATTTTTGAATCATACAGGCGGTTGCGGAGGAACCAGGCAGGATGCTGCCACATTGAGTTTATTGCTAACTGCCTATGCCGATCATCCTAATGTTGGTGGAGTTACCGTTATGAGTCTGGGATGCCAGAATTTGCAGACAGAGTATTTTTTAAATGATTTGAAGAAACGTAATCCGTCATTTGATAAGCCTCTGTACGTATTTGAACAACAAAAGTCACAAAGTGAAGAGCAATTGGTTTGTGATGCCATAAGAAAGACTTTTTTGGGATTGACAGAAATTAATAAAATTGAAAGAGAACCTGCTCCATTGAGCGCATTGACCATTGGTGTTAAATGTGGTGGCAGCGATGGTTTTAGTGGCATTTCTGCAAACCCTGCTGTGGGCTATGCGTCGGATATGCTGGTTGCTTTGGGGGGTAAGGTATTACTTGCAGAATTCCCCGAATTATGTGGCGCCGAACAAACCCTTATAGACCGGTGCGTGAACGAAAATGTTGCAAAAAAATTTATCAACCTGATGGAATCGTATAATGATTTGGCAAAGAAAGTAGGTTCGGGTTTTCACATGAATCCATCGCCCGGTAACATTAAAGATGGTTTAATAACTGATGCTATTAAATCAACCGGTGCAGCAAGAAAAGGGGGTACTTCGCCGGTGGTGGATGTGCTCGATTATACCGAACCGGCGGTTAAGCCGGGATTGAATCTGGTATGCACACCAGGTAATGATGTGGAAGCAACGACAGGCAAGGCTGCATCGGGAGCTACATTAATTTTATTTACAACCGGCCTCGGAACACCCACCGGCAATCCAGTAGCCTCCACCATAAAAATTGCAACGAATTCAAAGCTCGCGGGGAAAATGAGCGATATTATTGATATCGATACAGGTGAAATTATAAGTGGCCAAAAAACTATTAAACAAATGGGAGAAGAGATCCTGGAATACTGTATTAAGGCTGCAAGCGGAGAAATAATTCCCAAAGCCGTTCTGCTGGGGCAGGATGATTTTATTCCATGGAAACGCGGCGTCTCTTTATAATATAAATAAATTTGTATCAAAAACATGTTTCAGTTAAACGGGAAAATCGCTGTTGTTACCGGTAGTGGCAGCGGAATTGGAAAAGCTGTAGCAGTGCTATTTGCAAAGCAGGGAGCAGAAGTTCATGTCCTGGATTTGAATGAAGAAGCCTGCAACCTTGCGGTGAAAGAAATACAGGAAAGTAATGGAAAAGCGGTTGCACAGGTATGCGATGTTACTGTTCAGCAAAGCGTAAAAGAAGTTTTCAATAAGATTGGCAAGGTTGATATTTTAGTAAATAGTGCCGGTATTTCTCACGTTGGAAATGTGGAGAATACAACTGAAGCAGATCTTGACCGGCTATACAATGTTAATATAAAAGGGGTTTATAATTGTTTGCAGGCCGCCGTTTCTATAATGAAACAAAATAAGGCCGGTGTTATTCTCAACCTGGCTTCCGTTGCGGGTATTATTGGATTGGCAGATCGTTTTGCATATTCTCTGACTAAAGCTGCAGTGTATTCCATGACAATAACGGTTGCAAGAGATTATATTAATGACGGTATCCGTTGTAATTGCATTTCTCCCGGAAGGGTGCATACACCTTTTGTAGATGGCTTCATAAAAAAAAATTATCCCGGTAAAGAAGTGGAAATGTTTGAGATATTATCAAAAGCCCAGCCTATAGGAAGAATGGCCAGGCCGGAGGAAATTGCCAGCCTGATATTGTATCTGTGTTCGGATGAAGCGTCGTTTGTTACCGGTAGTGATTACCCGATTGATGGAGGTGCAATAAAGCTGAATAATTAAATATTTTTTAAAAATAAATAGAATGAAACTCATACGTTTTGGAGAGGCCGGCAAAGAAAAGACCGGTATTATTATTAATGATGAATATTATGATGCTTCATCTTTTGGAGAAGATTATAATGAACAATTTTTTGAATCGGGTGGATTGAACCGCCTGCAAAAATTCATCGAATTAAATAAAGAAAAACTTCCCGGTATTTCAAAAGATATCAGGCTGGGCAGCCCGGTTGCCAGGCCTTCTAAAATTATCTGCATCGGGCTCAACTATGCCGATCATGCCAAAGAGGCAAAAGCAAATATTCCCGTTGAGCCTATCATTTTTTTTAAATCCACAACAGCTTTAGCGGGGCCAAATGATGATATTATAATTCCAAAGAACTCAAAAAAAACGGATTGGGAGGTAGAGCTGGCTCTTGTGATAGGAAAAACAGCTTCTTATGTCGATGAAGCTGTGGCCTTGGACCATGTCGCGGGGTTCTGCCTGCACAATGACGTTAGCGAAAGGGAATTCCAGTTGGAAAGAAGTGGACAGTGGGTAAAAGGAAAGAGCTGCGACACCTTCGCTCCACTCGGGCCTTTTTTGGCTACCCCCGAGGAAATTGCAGATATAAATAATCTGCGTTTATGGCTAACGGTGAACGGTGAAATAATGCAGGATGGAAACACCTCCAATTTCCTGTTCAACATTCCTTTTCTAATTTCTTATATAAGCCAGTTTATGACCTTACTTCCAGGGGATGTAATATCCACAGGAACTCCGGCTGGTGTTGGCCTGGGAATGGATCCACCCGTCTATTTAAAAGCCGGCGATATAGTAGAACTAGGGATAGATGGTTTGGGCACCTCAATGCAGAATGTTGTAAGTTATAAGTGATTCCAGGCAGGAGAACCCGACTGAAACCTTCCTGGTTTGTTTAGAGAGTTTGCTCGATAAAAGGAAAGATTCTAAATGAACAATTGGCTTTGATATGACTGAACCCCATTCACCACTCACCATTCACCATTCACCACAAAAAATTGATGCACACCAGCATTTCTGGATTTATGATAAGGTAAGAGACAGCTGGATCACAAATGAAATGTCGGTTATAAGAAAGGATTTTTTTCCCGAACATTTACAACCGGTTTTAAAAGAAAATGGCTTTGATGGTTGTGTGGCAGTGCAGGCAGATCAGTCAGAAAATGAAACAAAATTTTTACTTGATTTCGCAAATAAAAATAATTTTATAAGAGGGGTTGTTGGATGGATTGATCTTCAGTCGCAAAATATAGAAGAGCGGCTGGAGTATTATAAACCATTTAAAAAACTTAAGGGATTTCGCCACATTTTACAAGGCGAAAAAGACAGGGCATATATGTTGAAACCAGAATTTATAAAAGGCATCAATGTATTAAAACAATTTAATTACACTTATGATATTCTTATCTTTCCCGATCAACTACGATACACTAAAAAATTTGTAGAATTATTTCCCGAGCAAAAATTTGTAATTGATCATTTGGCGAAGCCACATATTAAAGACAAAAAAATAGTTGGATGGAAAGAAGATATTCAGCAGCTGGCGCAATATAAAAATGTGTATTGTAAAATTTCGGGGATGGTAACGGAAGCAAGTTGGCAAAACTGGGAACAGAAAGATTTTATACCCTATATAGACGCTGTAATTAATGCATTTGGAGCAGATCGCACCATGTTTGGCTCAGATTGGCCTGTATGTTTGGTGGCAGCAAAGTATAATGAAGTACTAAATATTGTAAAAGATTATTTTTCTTTGTTTACGCAAAATGAAAAGGATAAATTCTTCGGACAAAACGCAATTGAATTTTATAATTTATAAATCATACTATGGAACTGCAATTAAAAAACAAAGTAATTATTGTAACGGGTGGCGCAAAAGGAATTGGTGAAGGCATAGTAAGAGTATTGGTTGCTGAAGGTGCCATACCGGTTATTGTTGGAAGAAGCGAAACTGATAATTTGAAATTGGCGGATGAATTAAAAATCGGTGGTGCAGAAATTTTCCAGGTGACTGCCGAATTGAACAAGCCTGAGGAAAGTGAAAAAGCTGTAAAAGCTGTCATTGAAAAATATGGCAGAATTGAAGGGCTTGTAAATAACGCCGGGCAAAATGATGGGGTGGGATTGGAAAACGGAAGCTATGATCGCTTCATGGAAAGCCTGCACAGGAATTTAATTCATTATTATCTTATGGCACATTTTGCATTGCCCGAATTAAAAAAATCAAATGGTTCCATTGTAAATATCACTTCAAAAACAGCAGAAACAGGCCAGGGCAACACTTCGGCTTATGCCGCCGCCAATGGGGGGCGCAATGCCTTAACAAGAGAATGGGCAGTTGAATTGCTGAAATATGGAATTCGGGTAAACGCAATTGTGGTAGCAGAATGCTGGACCCCTCTTTATGAAAAGTGGATTCAGACCTTGCCAAACCCTGACAAGAAACTGGCAGAGATTAACTCAAAAATTCCTTTTGGTAAGCGTATGACCACAAAAGAAGAAATAGCCAATATGACTGTTTTTCTTTTATCGGAAAAATCAAGCCATACTACAGGTCAATTGATTCATGTTGATGGTGGTTATGTTCATTTGGACAGGGCGTTGTAAATATTTAATTGAAGAGTACATAAATAAAGTACATCAATCATATAACTGTTGGTAAGCAAAAAGACTTGGAGATAATTAGCTTGCAAACGAATTTTTTTATACAACAATATGAATATTATGAAAAATGTTTGCGCGATTTTGTTACTATTGTCAGCTGTTGCATGTAACGTCAAAAGCAATAAAAATAATGACGTGAAAGAAACGGTTGCTGACACAGTATTTACAAAAGGTTCCTATGGTTATGACGCGGCATTTTTAAAAAAACATACCGCTCATGTTGTAGAATTATACAATGAAAATGCGAAAGTGTTGCTGAGTGCAGATTACCAGGGAAGAGTTATGACAAGTACCGCATCAGGCGATAGCGGCATAAGTTATGGATGGATAAATTATGATTTGATTTCTTCAGGCACAAAGAAAAAACAATTCAACCCTTTTGGTGGTGAAGAAAGATTTTGGCCCGGGCCGGAAGGCGGCCAGTATTCTCTTTATTTTAAGAAGGGCGACTCATTTAATATTGCGCATTGGCAGGTTCCTGCTTTCGTCGATACAGAAATGTATGACATCGTTCAATCGGATAAATCGTCGGCAACATTTTCTAAGGACGCAATACTAACCAATTATTCGGGCACGGTTTTTCATCTTAATATTACTAGAAAAATTCAGTTGCTTGATAAAAATGCTGCAGAACAAAAGTTGCATTCCAATATCCCTTCCGGCGTTCAGTATGTAGCTTATGAATCCACCAATCAAATAAAAAATACCGGGAATAATGATTGGAAAAAAGACAGTGGTTTGCTTTCTATCTGGTTATTATCAATGATGACACCAACTGAACAAACAAAGGTGATCATTCCGTTTTCACCCCACGCAAACGCACGCTCATTTATAACAGATAATTATTTTGGCAGTATTCCCCCGGATAGATTGTTGGTAAAAGACAGCGTTCTATATTTCCGTTGTGATGGAAAATCCAGGGGCAAGCTGGGCATTTCACCTATGATCGCAAAGCCAATTGTTGGCAGTTTTGATTTCAAAAAAAATGTGCTCACTATTTTAATTCCCGGGGTGCAAAAAGATGGTATGTATGTAAACTCGAAATGGGAGATTCAAAAGGAACCCTATAAGGGTGACGTGATCAATTCTTACAACGATGGCCCCTTGCAGGATGGCACCCAGCTTGGGCCCTTTTATGAAATAGAATCCTCATCGCCGGCAAAGGAATTAAAGAGCGGTGAAACAGAAGAATATCATCAGGCTATTCTTCATTTCCAGGGCGATTATGTATCGTTAAAAGAATTAGCAATGCAATTATTGCAAGTGGACCTGGACGAAGTGAAAAATTGGTAAAAATTATAATTAAAACAATGAAATTATTCAAAACATCAAAAGGCATTATTCTTCAAAACGGCAGCAGGAATTATTTTTTAAAGGATGAGTGGGATGAAATTATTAACCGTGATAACCTATTTGAATATTTATCTCAGCAAATAAATGATGAACAATATTTTGATGAGCCTGACTTCGCAATGATCATGGAAAATTCTATCCAGGCGCCGGTTGGCAAACAGGAAGTTTGGGCGGCAGGTGTAACCTATTTAAGAAGCCGCGATGCAAGAATGGAAGAGTCTAAAGATTCAGGCGGAGCAGATTTTTACAGCAAGGTATATAATGCGGAGAGGCCTGAATTATTTTTTAAAGCCCTGGCGCATCGTGTCGCTGCGCATACAGAGAAAGTTTTTATACGCAAAGATTCCAAATGGAATGTGCCTGAACCGGAGCTTACGTTATTTATAAATTCAAACGGGGAAATACAAGGATATACAATTGGAAATGACATGAGCTCAAGAGATATTGAAGGAGAAAATCCGTTGTATCTGCCGCAGGCAAAAGTATATGAAAGAAGCGCTGCACTTGGCCCTTGCCTGTATGTGCCGCAACAACCCATTTCGACGGAAACTGTTATCGGTATCACTATCAAAAGAGATGGTAAAGATGTCTTTAAAAACGAAATTCAATTGAACAGGATGAAAAGAACTTTGACAGAGCTTTCAGAATATTTATTTCGTGAATGTGAATTTGAGAACGGGGTTTTTTTAATGACAGGTACCGGCATTGTGCCTCCCAATGATTTTACATTACAGGTTGATGATATAGTTGAAATCACTATTGATAATATTGGTACACTTTCTAACACCGTTGCTTATAGAAATTAGCCAGGTATTATAGTAGACTTTGCTTGTCAATTTTTTATTAGTTTAAATTATTATTGTGGGGATTTGAATTGATGCTGTTTTATCAGACCCTTCGCCTGCTCTGAGACATCGAGGGGTCAGGGATGATTGCGGGTTCTGACCTCCTCTTCGGGCTTATGCATCTTGTGCCACAGGCACAAAATATCGGTAGAAAAACATATTCCGGAATTAACACTTGCCGTAGGTACGTTATATAAAAACACATGGATAATATAGCGTACCTATGGCACGCCTGGAAATTTATTAAATTATTTTCTATCAATATGGAGTGCCCCCGGCACCAATGGTACCTAAGCGAAATTTTAAAAGGTGTTATCTTACTACCAGGAAGCTTGCATTTTAAAGTTGTACCCGCCTGGTTGATGAAGGAAATAAAAGCAATAAAATATACAGATGAGAAAATATTTGTTGGTTGCGATTTTAATTAGCATTTATAGTAATGGATGGTCTGCAGATACCTTATCTGTTTGTTCTCCGGCGGGTAAAATTTGCGTGAAAATATGGATGGAAAAAAATCTGAAATACCGCATCTATGATAATGGCAACTCCATTTTGGAACCCTCAGATATCGATATGATCCTGGAAAATAATAAAAGTTTTTCCTTCGGTAACGCTATCAAATCATCTGCGGTCAAAAAAGAATCCCATGAAATTACTTCACCCGTACCTGAAAAAAGAAAGATCATCCATGATGAGTATAATGTATTATCAATTCTGTTCAAGCAACCGTACAAAATAGAATTCCGGGTATATAATGATGGAGTAGCTTACCGCTTTTTAACCCTGTTTAAAGATACGATCACTATACAATATGAAGTTGCTGAATTTCATTTTCCGGGTAAGCCATCTGCTTATTTTCCGGGAATACACAAGAGGGATGACATGGATATTTTTCATACAAGCTATGAAGAACAGTATCCCTTAAGAGAAGTTGATAAAATTGATGCCGCAGAAATGGCTTACACTCCTGTGCTTGTCGTTCAACAATCAGGTCCCAGGATCGCGATAACCGAATCAGACCTGGAAGATTACCCGGGTATGTTTTTAAGTGGTACCGGCTCACCGGTTTTAAAAGGTGTCTTTGCACCATATCCATTGGAGGAAAAAATGACAGGCGGCGACTATCCACAATCTGTGGTTACTAAAAGAGCAGGCTATATAGCTAAGACAAAAGGAACAAGAAGCTTTCCATGGCGTGTTTTGATCGTTGCTGATGAAGACAGAGAGTTGCCTTCCAATGATATCGTCTATCGGCTTGGCTCACCTTCAAGAATTGGGGACGCTTCCTGGGTAAATCCCGGCAAAGGAACAGATGAGTGGACGATCAATGTTAACCTGTTTAATGTGCCTTTCAGATCAGGGGTTAACACAGCATCCTATAAATATTATATTGATTTTGCAAAACGCTTTGGCTTCAACCGTATCATGATGGATGCTGGATGGAGTGATAACATGGACTTGTTTAAAGTTAACCCGGATATCAATATGGATACCTTAGTTAAATATGCTAAAGAGAATGGAATAAAAATAAGTATGTGGACACTTGCTAATACTTTAGACAGGCAATTAGACAGTGCTTTAGACAGGTTTAATAAATGGGGTGTCGATTTTATAATGACCGATTTTATGGACAGGGATGATCAGAAGACGGTGAATTTTTATTACCGGATAGCAAAAGCGTGTGCAAATCATCACATCATGATTATGTATCACGGCGCTTATCCGCCAAAAGGTTTTAATCGTACGTATCCAAACAATGTAACCAGAGAGGGAGTGCTTGGTTCTGAATATAATATCGGAAGCGACAAAGCAACCCCGCCGCATGACGTTACCTTGCCCTTCACACGCATGCTGGCAGGATCATTTGATTACGAGCCCGGCATTTTAAATAATGCCACGCAAAAAGGATTTAGGCCAATAGAAGGTATGGTAATGAGCCAGGGAACCCGTTGTCACCAACTGGCAATGTTTGCAGTTTATGATAATCCGATGGAAATATTTTCAGGTAATCCATCACAGGCATGGCTGGAGCCAAAATTTATGGAGTTACTTGGCAGTATACCAACCACATGGGATGAAACAAATATACTGGATGGAAAGATTGGCGAATATATAGTTACGGCAAGGCAAAAAGGCAACAGGTGGTTCATCGGTGGAATGACGAATTGGTCTGCCAGGGACATCAATATCAGGCTTGATTTTTTGGATAATGGAAGCTATAAAACAACCATTTGTAAAGATGGTGTGAATGCTGACCGCTATGCTGCAGATTATATATTGACAGATACAACTGTGCAAAAGAACGATGAAATGAAGGTTCATCTTGCACCGGGCGGCGGCTTTTTAATGAGCCTTGAAAAAAAGTAATTTTTTTAACAGAATTCAAAAACCGGATGAAGAATTAAATAGCATGGTATGTATTTATGCGGGGAAAATAATAAATAATTTTCTACATGATCAGAAAAAAAGTTATCATCACGGGCGCCGCATCGGGCATAGGGCGAGCTACTGCAATAAGATTTGCCGGTGAAGGTTATGACGTATGTGTGAATGATATACAATTGGAAAAACTAAAGGCTGTATTACATGAGCTGCCCCAGGGCGACCACCTGCTATTGCATGGGAGTTATTCAGAAAATGAAACCATACTTGAGGGTGAGAAAATCATACTACAGAACTGGGGCACCGTTGACGCATTAATAAATTGCGCGGGCTTATTTGAAAAAACAAATCCTGTAGAAATGGAAATTGACCGGTGGCGGGTAATTTTCGATCGTATGCTGAACGGTTGCCTTTTAATGACCAGGTTAGCCGTAAAGTTTATGACGAATGGAGGAAGAATTGTTCACATCACTTCTATTCATGGAACAAGGGCAGAAATGCATGCCAGCAGCTATTCAATGGCGAAGGCGGCCATCAATCAATTTTGCCGGGCGATGGCATTAGAGCTTGCTGATGGAAATATTTTAGTTAACGCGATAGCCCCGGGATTTGTGGATACAGCAATGTCAATAGTCGATGGGCAAAATGAATTGGATAGTCAATGGTTCAGGGATAATTATGTAAACAATCAGCATTTGCCATTACGTCGTGCCGCTGATCCGGCTGAAATAGCCGGGGTGGCCTTCTTTTTGGCAGGTAGTGATGCTTCCTATATTACAGGACAAGTGATCACTGTAGATGGAGGACTTACGATTACATTTTAAAACGACTAATGAATCGCTAAAAAAATTGATCTTTTGATTTTAAATATACACGTCATGGATAAAAGATTTAGCAACAAGGTAGCCATTATAACAGGTGGGGCGGTGGGTATTGGAAAGGCCGTGGCCTGCAGGTTGGGTAAAGAAGGCGCATCCATAGCTCTGTTTGATTTAAATAAGGCGCTTCTGCACAAGACTGTTGAAGAATTTGAACAGGATGATATAAAAGTCAGGGGCTATCTTATAGATATCAGTAACGAGTCACAGGTATCGGAATCCGTTTCCCAGGTTGAAGAAGAATGGAAAAAAATAGACATTCTTGTAAATTCAGCGGGCATTGTAGGCCCAACAAATACAAAAATTACCGACTTTTCAACTGCCGAGTTTGATAAGTTGTATGAGGTTAATTTGAAAGGAACATTTCTTATTACAAAATACACATTACAAAAAATGGAGAAAGTGGGCATTGGCCGTATTTTACTTATTTCCTCCATCGCCGGAAAAGAAGGCAATCCCGGTATGGTAGGCTATTCGGCTACCAAAGCTGGGGTTATTGGATTAGTTAAAGGAGTAGCGAAAGAATTTGCAACGACCAATATAACCATAAACGGGCTTGCCCCGGCCGTGATCCAGACTTCTATGAATGACAATACATCACCTGAGCAGTTAGCATACATGACAGCAAAAATACCCATGCAACGTGTGGGTAGGGTTGATGAAGTTGCCGCTATGTCCTGTTTTATTGTTTCCGATGAAAATAGTTTTTCTACGGGATTCATCTATGACATATCCGGGGGACGGGCAACTTATTAATATGATAACAACATACACCTGATTTCACAGGCTGGTATTTAAATAAAAGTTCTTATCAGGAAAACTAACCCGGGCCTGATTTCTAAAAACAACCAGATGAAGCATCAATGGAAACCTTTATTACTGGTGGCTTATGTGTTTTTGTTTGTCGGAGCCATTATTTGTATGAATGACATTTTGTTGCCATCACTTAAGAATTTTTTCCATCTTTCATATACGCAGGCCACCCGCATCCAGCAATCCTTTTACCTGGTGTATCTTGTTTTCCCAATTCCCATTTCTTATTTTATTTCCAGGTATGGCTATAAAATCGGTTTACTCACAGCGCTTTGTATTTGCAGTGCCGGATGCAGCCTTTTTATACCTGCTTATTTTGCTTCTTCATACATTTTGGTACTGGTGGCTTTATTCGTGGTTTCAATAGGTGTTACACTTATCAACGTTGCTGCAAACCCATTGGCCACAATGTTAGGAACACCGGAAGGAGCACATGCACGCATCAATTTTGTTCAGGTATTTTCCAGGATTGGATATTCCCTAACGCCTGTTTTAGGAACTCATTTAATTTACGGAAATGATAAGAATATTTCATTCTACCGGCCCTACATGGGTTTAGGTATAGGGACATTCCTGCTCGCTGTATTTATTTACTTTTCAGTATTGCCGGCTTTGAAACCTGCCATGGTTAAAGGCTTTTCTTTCTTTTCTATTGTAAAAGAATCAAAAAAATATCCGCAGTTATTCTGGGGAGCTATCATTATGTTTTTTTATGTGGGCGCTGAGGCATGTACTGCGGGATTTTTTATTAACTATCTTAAGGACAAATCCATTGCAGGATTTAGTGCTGACAAAGCAGCGCAATTTCTTACCTGGTATTATGTTGCGGCCACTATAACAGGATCTATTAGTATTTATTTTTTCAATTTTTTTTCTGGCGGGAAACTTGTAGCTATTTTTGGTACAGGGATGGTTGTCCTGCTCCTTTTATGTGCACTTACCCATTCATCATGGAACCCATATTATATGGTAGGCCTGGGTGTTTTTATATCAATAATATTTCCTACTCTATTTAGTTTAGGTATTGAAGGAACCGGTGCATTCACAGAAAAGGGATCGGCACTTCTTAACATAGCTATTGTTGGTGGCGCTTTTTTTCCGCCATTACAGGGAATGATTTTCAGAGCGCCAATCCGGCTTGAACGGATGATTCTTTGTTAAAAATTGTCATTAAAAGTCCAGAATACATATTTTGAATGGTCCTCAAAATACAGAAACCTGAAAAAGGCTTTTGCTTCAATTGGTACAAATCGTTTAACAAAGTGATGCAACTCCCGTGCGGGTTTTTCTTTAACAGGCTGTATGCTACCGGTCTTATGGAACACCACACAGGCAATTGGGAATGATTAGTAACGGGCTCGCTAAATAGCAAAAAACTATTACTAAAAATTATTATATTTCTCAATACTGCAGCTTCCAAATTTGGTTAATCAAATAGTTATCTTCTGAACCGCTGGTCACATCATTGCCAACTGCATACAAGGCATTATTCACTAATACCAGCGATTGTACCAATATGTCCGGAGGCAATTTTCCAATGAACCAGGTATTGCTCTGCGGATCATAAATATCTAATGTAGCTCCCTGTGGATTATAAATAATAGCAGGAAAAATAATTTTGCCCTTATAGAATATTGGTCTTTTTCCATAGTAATTAAATTCATTCGGCCGGGACAAATTGGTAAACGAGCTTGTTTGCGTGCTCACATCTCTTATTTCCACCTTGCAGGTTGCAATATCGCGATCCCTAACGGGGTCGTAACCTAATACCCCGCCAGCCCAATAGATTTTTCCATTAACGTAAATGCTCCCTATAAACGAGCTTGGTTGACTTAAAGAGGAAGTTGACCACGTCCCTGTTGCGTTATCATAAATGTCAACAACATTTGATAGATGGACAATTGACCCATCAACCGATCCTCCGGCAAAATAAACCTTATTACCTACTGTTGTAGATGTTGCGTTGGTTCGGGGTTGAGACAGATTTAATTCAGACCAGAGACCAGTTGAAATATCATAGATATCAACCTTTGCTCTTTCACTGGTAAAAAACACCTTATTTCCAACCGGTGCAATGTAGGCAAAAAAGGTCGGAGCAGGAAGGTTTGAAGAAGTCCAGGTGTTCGTAAATGCGTCATAAATATCCACCCGAGTTGTACCAACAAAACCGGGTACTTCTCCACCGGCAAAGAAAACTTTATTACCCACTGTAGCTGACGTCATACTTCCTCTGACCATGCTAAGGTGAGCGGTTGACCAACTCTGAGTACTGAAATCATAAATACTAACATCGCTAACCGAAGCAGGATCGCCAATGGATAAGCCACCACCAGCAAGCAATAATTTATTACCTATTGTGGCTGCTGTGGGGTCCCATCTGCGAAATGGCATAGATGCGATAGGCGTCAATTGAATTGTTATCGTTGCTCTGTTAGATGCATCACATACCTCTGTTTGCTCTGCAGGCTGCACCGTTACCTGCACCGTATCTTTTGAAAATAATCCATCTGCATCAGTTACTTTCAACTCAAATTCAAATACACCTTCCACCAATTTATTTACTTTGGTTTGGGCTGCGGTTGGCAGTACAATTTTAAAAGTATCGGGCCCTGAAATTTTGGTCCATTGATAGCTAACAATTTTTTTATCATCCGTAGATGCTCTGCCATCAAGGATCACAGAATCAACGGGCAAAATAATTGTTGTGTTTTTTCCTGCATGGGCAACGGGTGGTTTGTTGTTGCCATACAATTTTCGCAGGAGTATTCTTTTTTGCAGGAAACATAAAACAATACTGTGGCCAGTAAAACAAAAGCAGCAGATTTTAGTATCCGTTTCAAGATTATAAATTTCTTGAGTGAATAAATTATTAAGCATAGCAAAACTACCTTCTGCAGGTTGCCTCTTTTTTTAATATCATCTTATCACTTACGACGAATGATACTCATCGCTGCCACTAGTATCATTACCATCTGTCGGCGACCAACTGCTTGTGAGGTACAGAACCTTGCGCCAGTAACCTTGCGCGAATTTGGGGCATGATGCAACTTGAAGATAAGGAGACCAGAATGTTGACTCCCACTACAACATGCAGATGTTTTAACACCTACATCTGATATTTTCATCATTGAAAGGTTTAGCTAAATCAAGACACCTGTTTCTAGTCCTGGTTAAGCAAAACGTTGTCTTTTCACCCCCTACCCCCTACCATAAGTTCATATTAGTGCTGCCAGTCGGCATTCCAGCCATTGGTCACAATGATTCCCGACGCCGAGCCGTCGGCAGAAACCCAGGAGATGTCGTCCCCGGATCCTGATAGCGATGTGTACATGATACGGGTGCCGTCAGGCGCCCACGAGATTTTAGTTTTCGGGACGCCGCCGGGGATGATCGTGGTGATGCCGCTACCGTTGGAGTTCATGACACCGATCTGCGTGTTGTAGTATGGATCGCCAGGCGTCTGCATGATCATCATTGCTATTTTCGTACCATTCGGAGACCACCTGGGAGATAGGTAATCGAGATGATCGAAGATGTCACCAGTAAGAGCCGTGAAATTCGTACCATCGGCATTGAGGGTGAAAATGTCGTAGACAAAATCGTAAGCGAAGGAGTCACTCACCAGCGCCAGCTTCGTGCCATCCGGTGACCATGAAGGTTGAATAACCTTTCCGGCCGCCTCGTACAGCAGCGACGGTGACCCGCTCGTCTCACCGGCCTCCACCAACCAGATGCCGCTTCTGCCGTTACTCGGCCCCGAATAGGCAATCCTCGTTCCATCGGGGGACCACGTTGGGTTCTGGCAGTAGCTCTCCGAAAACGTCTTGCGCACGACGTTTGACCCATCCGCCTTCATTATGTAAATTTCAAAATGGCCGGTGCGGTCACTGACGAACGCGATGTGCGAACGGTTTGGCGACCATGCGGGTTCGTCATCCGTCGCAGCGTTGTTAGTGAGACGACTAATATTAGACCCATCAGGGTTGCAGGAATATATCTCTGCAGTCCCGTCGCGGTCGCTCACGAAAACAATTTTGCAGTTTGTGCATGCCGGAAGTTG
>JBDTZL010000425.1:0-19193 GCA_040005125.1 Ginsengibacter sp. | reverse complement strand
TTTACAAATCAGTATTTGGCGGAGAGTTTGCAAAGATCATTCGTTTCAAAGACCTCGCAAGCCCTGAATTCGAGGTTGCAGAAAAGGAAGAAAATAAAATTATGCATATTGCTTTACCTATTGGTAAATGTAATATGTTGATGGCAAATGATGTTCCGGAAATTCTGGGAAAAACAAACGAAAATGAGAACAGAAGTAAAATTGCAATTAATGCAGAAAGCAAACAAGAAGCAGACAAATTATTTAATGGCCTTTCTGCAGGAGGACAAATAGAAGGGCCTATTGGTGATAGTCCATGGGGTTCATATTTTGGTTGTTTTAGAGACAAATACGGTATTGAATGGATGGTGGAATTTGACCCAAATAACGGACAAACAGAAAAATAAAAACAACGAACGGCTAACATCGCCTGGCAGTAATGTGTTATTCAAAATGGTGGAAGTATTCAAAACAAATGTGCAAAGAAAGGGACAAGCAAAAATGCTTCTCCTTAAACTTGTTCAACTGTTTCCCGAACACAAAATAAATTTTGACTTAGACGACTGCGATAAAATTTTAAGAGTGCAGGGAAAAAATATTTCATCCGTAAAAATAATTCAACTGCTCATCAAAGAAAATTATCAATGCAAGATTTTAGAATGAATTTTTTAAAAAAATAAGATATAACACTATGAGAAAAATAATCGTGTTAACAATGATTACGTTAGATGGAGTAATGCAGGCGCCTGGCGGCCCTCAGGAAGATCCGTCAGGCAATTTTAAATATGGCGGCTGGACTGAACCTTACGGCGACGAAGCTTATGGTAAGGTGGTGCAGGAAGAATTGAAACCTGCAGAGTATCTTTTGGGCAGAAAAACATTTGAGATCTGGGAAAATTACTGGCCCGAACATGCAGACTTTTGGCCAGGTATCAATGATGGGACCAAATACGTCATGTCAATGACAAGGGAAAAGTCGGGTTGGAAAAACTCAGTTTTCTTCAATAGCCTGGCAGATATTGAAAAGCTCAAAAATTCAGAAGGTTCCGACATCCAGGTATGGGGCAGTAGTGAGCTCGTTCAACTGCTGCTTAAGAATGACCTGGTGGACGAACTCAGGCTTAAAATTCACCCGTTGACGCTGGGTAAAGGGAAAAAGTTGCTTGACAATGGCACGATTCCGGCAGCATTTACATTAACAGGGCATACTATTACATCAACCGGGGTTATTATTGCCAATTACAAACGGGCCGGAGAAGTGAAGACAGGTACTGTGGGAGGTTAAGGAGAAATAAATCCGATAGCTATCGGATGAGAAAAAATAATGTTTCACCAGGGGGATGAAGGCCGAACCATCCCGATAGCTATCGGGACACCACCAACTTTTTAAAGATGCTACTTAAAAGGTTAGATATAAAAAGGCGGTGATATACGTGCAATAACTTCACGACGAAAAGCACGGACCGCTAACGGGGTTTGCCAAAATGCGGGCAGACGGAAGCCGTGTTTCAACTTTTGTTTTCCAATTTAGCTGCATACCCGGCTCGACATTATAAATTTAGCTAAGTGCAAATCACCATGTAATTCAATTTCACCTTCATTTTTCCCATCAATGTTGATGGCCTTGTTTGTAATGCTCCAATAATTCATCACCCCCAAAATCATTCTTCAAATCTCTTACAACAGTATGGACGTGATTGGCATTATTCTGAGTATTGTCATATTCTATAATGATCGTAGGCCCTTGTATCCGGTAGTAATTTGGATTGCCGGGCCCCTGCAGCATTGAACCGGCCCACGCAAACCGGAGGTTGGCTAACCCTGCAGTCTCTATATCATGCATCATATCCATAGCAAACAACGGGGTATACCGGTGAATATAAATACTCAGTAACTGCAGAAAAACTTTTTGTTGTACCTCGTTAAGAGCGCTATACAAAATTCCAATAGTATCGCTGAGTATCGCTTTGCGGCTTGCGCCCGTAATGATTTCTTCAGGGGCCTTGACATTAATTATTGCTTTTTCAATTTGTTTTGCATCAAGAGAATGCAATAAAGCAAAACCCAGTTCTGTCTCGTCTTTCAAGACCTGTTTTCCTTTTTCAGGGCCAGACAATACAATAGCGGGATTGGCTCCTAAAAACCCGGGTGTCCCCGAAACAAGCCGGTTATCTTTTGTGGAAAAATTGAACGAAACGTGATGGCCCTCAAGTCTCCAGCCCCATATAGAATCCACAGCAGGATCGCCGAATACTGAAAAATAATATTTGCCGGGATCACGGTAATCATCGTTTGAAACACGGCCTTCTACCTGCCGCAGCACTGTCTCCAGCTCCATGATGGCCCTCGCTTTCTTATACCCTGTATCGCTGAGCGCAGTGCGGAGTAAATCGAAAGCAGCCTTTTTTTGCTGGTCATTAAGCTCTCCTAATGAGATCCCCTTCCGGGTTTTAGGAATATAATGCCAGTCATATCTTTCCTCGTCAGTAAATGCAAACTGAGTTCGTGCTTTTTGAGCTGAAGAAAGTGTTACCAGGAATTTATTAGCAACCGCAGACATACCAGTTGGCAAATTGCTTTTAGTTGTTTGCGAACTGCACGATAAAAACCCTGCTGAAATGATAAAAAAGAGTATTGCTACCGGCTTCATAATATAGTTATAATTGTGGTTGAATTTTTACAGTCACTAAAATTATACAAAAACAATTTCAGGTGCGGCCATTAATTTTTGCGGCCAATAAATATAAGGTATAAGTACTCCCGTCTTTGGCAGGATTCCTATGGAACGAAAACATTTCGTTGCATACCTTGAGAAGTTTCAACCACAAAAGATTCCACACAATAAGGGTCACACACCTTGGCTTAGTTCCCGAAATAAAATGTTATAACCGATGTGAGAAATCATGGAATTCTTCTATAAAAGAGAGTTTAAAGAATACGAATATTTCTTTGACGATAGGGCTCAAAAATCTCGTTCCCGGCATCGATCTCTGTAACAATAGTATCCAGGGTATCAATTGCACAAATTTTATAAGTTTCTGCCGTGCCAATTTTAGCATGTCCCGTGAGAGCCACAATATGACCTGAGCAATTCACCATGGCGCGTTTCATTTCACATTCAAAATAATCAATACTGCTTACCCCAATTTCATGGTGAAGGCTACATACACCAAGAAAGCATATATCCACGTGCGATTGTTCCAATAGCCTGGCGGCATAAGTGCCTGCCGTAACAAGCGAATCGGGTAATATTCTGCCTCCTGCGATAATTAATTCCATGTCCCTGCGCCCTGCCAGTAATGCTGCTATCGGGATATTGTTTGTAATAACGGTCAAGGGCATGTCTAACAATCCCGCAAGTGCATATGTGGTTGTACCTCCATCCAGCAGAATTGTATTACCCGGTTTAATAAGTTGAAGGGCTTTTTGCGCAATGACCAATTTTTCATTTTCCGACACACGGATTCTTTCTTTGAAGCTATGGGCATTAGGCGAATGCGGGATAGCCCCACCGCGCACTTTGGTTAGTAATCCATCTTTAGCAAGGGCTTCAATATCCCTTCTTATAGTATCTTCTGATACCTCTAAAGCCTCGCTTAATTGGCTAAGCTTTACAGATTGATTTGATTTCAGCTGATCTATTATAAAATTTAGCCGTTCTTCCTTCAGCATTTTGCTATTATTTGCAACAAATATAACATTATTGGCAGTTTATTGCAAAAAATTGCATTTATTTGCATAAAATAATAAATATGGAAAGAAGACGGCTTTTAATAGATATGGATCATGTGATGGCGGATATTACGTCTCAATATATTAAATGGTATAAAGACGCGACAGGAACTGAAATAAAAAGAAGCGACTTATTCGGCAAAGCCGAAGATGAGGCTTTTCCTCAGCCGAATCTAATCAGGGAATTTCTGCATGCGCCTGGCTTTTTTCGAAGCGCAGCAGTTATGCCTGGAAGTCAGGAAGTAATTGAAGAACTAAATGAAGTGTTTGAGGTATTTATTGTATCTGCTGCAATGGAATTTCCGCAATCACTTATAGAAAAGTATGAATGGCTGGGTAAACATTTCCCGTGTATAGATTGGTCGCAAATAATTTTCTGTGGTTCAAAAAAACCCATCTCCGGGGACTTTATGATTGACGATCACTTCAAAAATCTACGTAATTTCAACGGAGAAAAGCTACTTTTTACAGCCACGCATAATACCAATATTCACATAACAGGATATACCAGAGTCAACAGCTGGGTTGAAATAAGGAGCTTACTAATGGAGAGAAGCAGCAAGTACCAGGTAGCAAGTAGCGGGTATCAAATATGAAGGGCAACCCTTCAACTTTGAACTTTAAGGCCTCACCCCAACCCCCTTCTACAGGCTCAGGACAAGGCCCTCTCTTCTTCGACCCTTCGATACCTCAGGGCAGGCTAAGCTCCTAACAAGCCCCGAGAGGGAACTACTCATAAGACACATATCTTGAACACCTTAAACTTTGAACTTTGAACTTCCGTATTATTACAATTATTGTATAGCATCGGTAACAAAATAGTGCCGTACATCATTAATCTGGATTTCATCCAATGCGTCAACAAAATTTTTATAAGTAGATTCATTGCCCGGAGAAATAATGATAACTGTTTCTTTCCTGTCACCCAAAACCTGCCCTACTTTATGTTGCTTTTGCTGAATAACAGATCTCAGGTTACCGAAAGAACAGTGTTCTATAAATTGCTGCTTTGGGGCACTTCCTTCATAGTAGTCGATTAAATCATTGCGTTTAAGCATTAGCGTTATTGTGGCATTTTCTTTAACCGGTGTTTTTACACCAGATTCTTTCGGCATAATGAGCCTTGCAACTGTAGGCTCCGACAGAGTCGTGGTGAGTATAAAAAATGTGAGGAGGAGAAATCCAAGGTCCACCATTGGTGTAAGATCAACTCTTAACGATTTCCTGGCAGGATCATTTTTTGATTTGCGGCGATTTTCTTCTTCAATTTGTGCCATAATAAGTTTTAAATTAAGATGCACACATGGTGAGATTGCACATAAAATATCGCAAAGAGTACTTGGCGAACCCGCTTTACTTTGCACTCATGATGCCCCGGTTTTTCTGTTATAAAATCTGCATAAAAAAAGAGATGCATTTTTTGCATCTCCCTGATATAACAAAATAAACTTATTGATCATTATCTATTGGGATCTACCAAGGTTACAGGCTGAATCCGGTAGGCATTTACTTTTCTCCCATTTTGTATTGCAGGATTCCAGTCCGGGCCTTTTCTTATAGCGTTCGTGGCAACCTCAGCCAGTTTTGTACCTTTTAATGAAGTGGCTTCCACATCACTTACTTTACCTTCTTTATTCACAATAAATTTCACGTAACAGGTCCCGTAATCAGATTCTGTAAATTCATCAGCATTTGCCTCAATCGCCTTTCTTACATATGCTGTCCAATCGCCCTTAAAAGAAGCTTCAATTTCAACTTTTGTAAACACTTTATCTTCATCTTCCTTCTTTTCAACCGGCGCGGCTACAACCTGTGTTCCTTTATCTTCTACAGGAGGAGCAACAATACCCAAATCTTTAGTGCCTTCAACAGTTTTTACGTCCACTTTAGCTTCTTCAATCTGCTTTACTTCTGGTGGTGGTTTAATAACTTCCTGGTCCTTTACCACTTTTGGTGGTGTAAACGCAATAGTTGCTATTGGAGGTGGTGGCGGTAACTTTGGAGGTGGTGGTGGTGGTGGTGGTGGTGGTTCATTTGGCTGAATAGCTTTCAGCGCCAGGTCGTTCACCTTCATGACTTTGGCATCATCATTTGCAGAAAGTTTATCTGCGATAACCGAGCCGATAAATATAACAGAAATTATTACTACGGTAACTATCAGGGCTACTGTAATTCGCCGGGGATAAGTTTTTCGTAAATCATAAGCGCCGTAGTCCTTATTCCTCCCGTCGAACAATATATCCAAAAGATCGGCTTTTAAAATTTTGTTAGCTTCCATGTTTTGATTTTTAAATTAGACGCATGAATGTGATTATTCCATAAATTTATTTAACCCCGCCTGCCTGTTCGGTTGCCTGAATTTTACTATATTCATCGGCGGTAGGGTCCACCATTGCATACCTGGTTATGTCATCAATGCTCATCTCATCCAAAACATCAACTGCATTTTTATAAGTCGCCTCTTTGTCGGGCTTAATAATTATGAAAAGATCATCAACAGGAGTTACTTTCTTTTTATCAAGAATAATTTTTCTAAGATCTTTATACCCCGAAGTCTGCATTTTAGCTGGATCGTTACCAAAATAATAATATATCATGTTACCCTTGCCCAGCATTAGCGTTAAGGAACCCGATTCTTTTACTTTGTTTACCTCATCAGGCTTATCAGTGTCCTTGGGCATTGCAAGGTTCATTGAAGTAGGCTGAGACATTGTAGTGGTGAAGATAAAGAAAGTGATCAGTAAAAATCCCAGGTCAACCATTGGTGTAAGGTCAACACGGGTGGAAAGCTTTTTCCCTTTCTTTACGCCTGGTCCTTTTTTGTGACCTCCGCCACTTTTTACTTCCATTTCTGCCATAGTGATATTATTTTAATTTTTTATAATAATTTTTTTCCGACAGTTATTGACCCATTTCTCCCCTCAGGTTCTTTTTATACAATTCACTTCCTTCCGGAACGTCTTCCGCATTGGTAACCAGGTTGTATTTATAAATGTCATTTTTCTTAAACGACTCTATTACCTGTTTAAATGCGGTGTATTTTGAAGCATTATCCCCTTTGATATAAAAGTTAACGTGGCTTCCAAGATTGGCTTGCACCGCAGCACTTATCCAGGACTGGAGCTCATTATTAGCGCTATCGGTAGGAATGCCGGAAAGTTTTGTCGCTTTTATTTGTTCTGCGGTAAGCCTGTCAAACTGATTAATCTGGCTTAAGGGCCCTCCCACAAAAGTAGCCGCCTCGAAATATTTTTTGTCTTCCGGGGTGAATTTCAGGTTTCTTTCCTTGGCAAGTTCATCCAGCACGTTGCCCCTCATCTCTTCACTCATATCAACAAAAACCTGTCCCTCTTTATTAATAGATACTTTAAACGCGTCCTTATCTGTAGCAGCTTTTGAGGATACTGAACTTGGAGGGGTTACCTCTATGGCCTCTTCAGGTTTAAATTTCGTTGTTAATATGAAGAAAGATAACAACAGAAACGCAACATCGCACATAGCTGTCATATCAACATTAGTACTTCCACGTTTTATTTTGGCTCTTCCCATTTGCTTAATATTTTATTTATTAGATTCAATCCTTATAAAATTCCACAAAAAACAGCTTATTTATACAAGGAAGCAAAGCTTTGCGTAAGTGTAAAGCCAGATTCATCGATACCATAAGTGATACCATCAATTTTGGTTGTGAAAATATTATAAGAAATAATTGCAAATGCTGATGTACCGATACCGAGCGCCGTGTTGTACAAAGCCTCCGCAATACCCTTTGACAACTCTCTTGCTGCTGCACCACCACCAGATTCACCCAGGTTACTAAAGGCGCGTATCATACCAACCACCGTTCCCAGCAGTCCTATCAATGTTGCAACTGAAGCTATTGTTGAAAGGAATACCAGGTTTTTTTCCAACATGGGCAATTCGAGCGCCGTAGCTTCTTCTACTTCTTTCTGTATGGCGAGCACTTTTTGCTCGGTGTCCAGCTCGCTGTCAGTTATCATTGCTTTATACTTACGTAACCCGGCTTTCATAACATTCCCAACAGAGCCTTTCTGCCTGTCGCACTCTGCAATAGCGGCATCCACTTTCTTATCTGCAAGATAAAATTGCACTTTCCTGATGAACTCAGCATTTGATCCCTTTCCATTAGCCTTTGAAACCGTCAGCCATCTTTCGATTACAAATGTAAAAACGATTAAAAAACAGCCGATAAGAATTGGAACGATAATCCCACCCTCGTACATCCTGGCCAGGTCTCCTTTTGGGCCAACATGTTTTGGCCAGAAACCACCTGCCGGATCCGGGGCAGTGAAATTACTGGCAGCACCAATAACGAAACGCCAGATCACGTATCCCATGATGATACAAATAATTGGCGCAAGCAGGGAAATGATATTGCTTGATTTTTTTGCCTGAACCGATGTAGTGGTAGTGGTCCTTACAGTAGAGGATGTAGTATTTGAATCTGCCATAACGTTAGGTTTTTTAATGTTTAAAGTTTAAGATGAAATTGGTTAAAATATTTGATTGCACAATTGTAAGGAAAAAAAATTTGAAAAATCTCATTCAGCTAAAAAAAATTTTTTGGTGTGGCTCACAAGTTATATAAATTATTTTAATGTTTGAAATGGATAAATAAATTTTTAGATAAAATGTTTTCTCATCAAATTTTTATCAATATTCATTCTGAAAATCCAAAAAATAATGTTATTATCCAAAAAATGATTTATACTCTTTATAATCGTAAATTTATTGCTAAATAAAAATACATTGAAAAAAAGTTAATTCAACTTATTAAACTGAAAAAATACGGGCAAAAGTCAGCGTTTCTACTCATACCGAAGTGCGACAATCGGGTCAAGCCGGGCAGCTTTTACCGCCGGATATAAGCCGGCAAACAGGCCTACGGAAGAACAGACAACAATCCCTAAAATAACCCATGCCCAGGGTACTACAAAACCAGTATGAAGAAAAATTCCAACAATGTTGCCTACAAGTACCCCTAATATAATTCCAAAAATAGCTCCTATTAAACTAATTAGGACTGACTCAAAAAGAAACTGGGTGCGGATACTTCTCCGGGTACCGCCAATAGCCTTGATCAACCCAATTTCACGGGTACGTTCATTAACTGCAACCAGCATAATATTCATGAGACCAATTGCCGCTCCAATTAATGTGATTAAGCCAATAAAAGCCGCGGCTGTTGTTATAGAACCCAGGCTGCTCATAAATACCTCTGCAATGCTGTCACTTTTATCAATATAAAAATTATTGTCTTCGTCGATAGCTACTTTTCGAATGGGGCGAAAGGTTCCTTTGGCTTCACCAATAGCCGGATCCATATCTTTAATATCGTTCACCATTACTCCAATGTTGTAAGAAGTTCCGTCGGTAGTAAACAGCCTGCGTATATTATTATAGGGAGTCAGCACAACGTTATCGGCATTTAAAAAAGCGCTGGAGCCTTTATCTTTCAATACACCAATAACCCTGTATTTAATTCCTGCCACATTTATGATTTTATCAACGGCCCTCTGAATATTATCTCCATAAAGTTTTTGAGCAACGCTATTCCCTAAAATGCAGATACTTCTACCACTCTGTACATCCAGCTTGTTGAAATTTCTGCCTTCGGCCAGAGTATAACCGCTCTGCAACAGATAATTTTCATCACATCCCTGCATAGAAATATTTGGATTGGTTTTAATTTCATCATCATTAACAATAACATTTCCCGGGCCACGTAAAGATATGCTCACACTTGCAGGGTAAGCATATCTTTCCTTAAAAAGCTTTGCTTCCTGGTAAGTAATAATTTTACCATTATTCGAATTTTTTTGTTTCAGGGTATTCAGGTCTGTTTTCTTTACTTCTCTTCTTCCTCCAAGACGAATGTGCCTGTCCTGGAAATGGATACTGAATGAATTGGCGCCCATAGTGGAAAAGCTTTCTTTGAGACTTTGATTCATAGAAGCAATGGCTGTAATAATTCCAATTAGTGCCATAATACCAAATGCAATAATAGTAACGGTAATGCCTGTACGAAGCTTATTACTTTTTACGGTACGGAAAGCCAGTGAAAGAGAGTCGGTTAATTGCATGGGTGAAGGTACAATTTCAAAATAATTTTTACAGTACTACTTCATATTAATGATAATAATAAAGCCAGTCAACCAGCAGGCCTGGCATTATACCAAGAATAATAATTAAAACAGAAGTGACTATAAGGAAAAATTTAAAAGCCCGGGTTATATTCATTTGGTTGTTGATGCCCGGGGCAGGCTCTTTAAAATAAATTGCCTGTATTACCCTGAAATAGTAATACGCGCTAATGGCAGCACATATTACTGCAAGGATTACCAGCCACAACTGGTGGCCGTTTTTAACTGCAGCGAGCAACATATAAAATTTTGCAGTAAAGCCCGCAGTGAGCGGTATACCGGTAAGCGATAAAAGAAATATAGTTGCTGCAAAAGCCATTACCGGCTGTTGCTTTCCAAGCCCGTTAAATCCTTCAATGGAATAATCGTTCATTTTTATGAGTACAGCGAAAAGCCCAATGGTAGCCAGGCTATATGCTGCAGAATATAAAAGCAATGCCTCTTTTGCGGCATCGCCTAATGAAAAAAGAGCAAACATCATAAAGCCCGCCTGCGCGATGCTGGAATAAGCAAGCATGCGCTTCACGCTTTGCTGAAAAACGGCAGTCAGATTACCGATGAGCAATGTGGCCGCTGTGATAATTACAATCAGCATTTGCCATTGTTGCTGCATAATCCCAAATGAAGATTGAAACAGGCGTATGAACGCAATAAATCCTGCAATCTTTACGATGGTCGCCATAAAGGAAGTAAAAACAGCAGGCGCCCCGTCATATACATCGGGTGTCCAGAAATGAAAAGGTGCCGCAGATACCTTAAAAGACATGGAGACTACCAGTAAAACCAGCCCTGCAGCTATCATAGGAGGAAGATTTCCATTACCCAGGTTAATGGTATTGATATAAAAAGAACCCAGGCTGTTGCCACCATAAATCAGGGCAATTCCCATGAGCATGAGGCCTGTTGAAAAAGCGCCCATCAGGAAATATTTCAATGAGGCTTCATTGCCTTTTAAATTTCGTTTATCGCTGCCCGTGAGTATATATAAAGGAATTGACATAATTTCAATTCCAAGAAAAAGCATCAGCAAAGTATTGAAAGATGAGGCTATGGAAACCCCGCATAAAACAAAAAAAAGCAAAGCAAAATATTCTGAAACATGATTCCCTATTTTCTCAATATCCCGTGCGTTCAGCAGGAAAAATAACAGCGTGCATGCAAAAGCAATCGTATTAAAATGAAGGCCAAAATTATCAAAATGAAGCATTCCTTTGGTGTCAACATCGAAAAGCTGTCGCCCGGAAAATTCAAGAATATTGGCCAATAAAATAATTACAACACCTGCAATTGCCCAATATTTGGGAGTGCTTCGTTTTTTAAAGAACACACCGCCAAACATCATCACAACCCCCCAAAGTGCAGATAATATAATTGCATTCATAATGTATTTCCGGCTCCTGAAGAAGCTTTAATTTATTTTAATTTAAAAAACTTATAAGTCAATCTCTTTGTAATCACTTCGAATTCTATAAACCCGCACCCCGCAACCGGAAAGCTTCCTCACAACCTTTGCAAAAGGTCTAAAACTGTAGACTGTGTTAAATGAAATACCGGTTGCGGATAAATACCCAGCACAAGGATAGAAATTACCATTATTGACAACACCATTTTTTGCCCTGCACTTAATACTATTGCAGTTTCAGTAAGGGCATTCGGCTCACCGAAAAAAACCTTTTGTATCATATTCAACATGTACACTGCTGAAAGAATGATACCAATACCCGCAAATGCGCCAAACCATTTATTGAATTGAAATACTCCATTGAACATCAGGAATTCACTTACAAACGCGTTGGTAAGCGGCAGCCCGATATTTGCCAAAGCAATGACTACAAAAAATATCGCAAGCGCCGTTGATTTTATTGCAAGGCCTCCAAGCTCTGATATTTTTCGAATCCCTGTTTTTTTGTCAATAATATCTACTACCATCCATAAGGCAATAATATTAATTCCGTGGTTGAGCATTTCCAGCATAGCCCCCTGGATACCGGACGAATTTCGTGAAAAGATCGCTGCTCCCATTAACCCAATGTGGGCAATCGAAGACCATGCAACGAATCTTTTCAGATCGTTTTGAAGCAATGCGATACAACTTGCATAAATAATTCCAATCACGCAAAGGGTCATAACAAAATGATCAAACTTAACTACTGCAGAAGGAAAAACAGGGAACAACCATCTTAACATGGCAAACACACCCATCTTTACCATAATGCCACTCAATACCATCGCGGTAGAATAGGGAGCCTGCTCATAGGTATCGGGCTGCCAGGTATGCAAAGGAAAGATGGGCATCTTTATGGCAAACGCCACAAAGAATAACCAAAACAACCAGTTTTGTTGTGAAGGTAACAGCGCTGAATCGTAAAACGCCCTTAAAGAAAAAGAGTGCTCGGCAGCTGAAGAGAGCGCAGGAGTTTGAAGATACACGTAAATAATCCCGACCAGCATTAACAGGGAACCTGCAAACGTATAAATGAAAAATTTAAAAGTTGTCTGGATCCTTTTTTCGCCGCCCCACCGGCTACAGATGAAATAAACAGGAATTAAAGCAAGCTCCCAGAAAAAATAAAATACCAAAGCATCCATTGCAACAAAAACACCCATCAGCCCTGCCTGCGTTAAAAGCATCAGCCCGTAAAAAGCATTGGAATTTTTATAGTCTGTTTTATAAGTTGCTGCAAAAATCAGGGGGAATGTGAAAGCAGTTAAAAATGTAAGCAAATGGCCCATTCCATCAAGGCCGACAGTAAAACTGGAACCCAGATAAGGTAACCATACATAGCTTACATTATTGTATAGAAAATATTCTGAATGTTTGGCAACATCACTATAATATAAACTTATAATTGAGACTGCAAGGGTTGCCAATGAAGAAAATAACGCCCATGCTTTTACAGATGTATTGCTCTTAATAAAAAAAGTAATGAGCCCGGTAACTAAGGGTATCCAAAGTAATAATTCAGGAAAAGTATAGTATGTACCCAGCATTAATTTTTTATTTTGAAAACAATTGAATTATAAACAATACCAACATTCCGATAACCATGAGCAAAATATAAGTGCCTACCTGGCCGCTTTGTAATAACCTTATCTGCCTGCTTCCGTAATTGATGCTTTTACCAACGCCATTTACAATTCCGTCAATACCCGATTTATCGATTTTGCCTAAGCCTCTTGATATTGCCCGAAGTGGCTTTACAACAATAGCATCATAAAATTCATCAACATAAAACTTATTTTTTATGGCTCTGATAAAGCCTGTTGATTCTTTTGTTTCTGAAAGAACGTCTGCGGGATTTTCAATTTTATATTTATTCCATGCCCAAACGGATACGATCAAAATCAAAATAACAGAAACGGACATTAAAATAATTTCTGTTTGCCCGGATAAATTTTGTTCAGTGATTTTTTTGGAATGAGCGAATACAGGAGACAAGAAATCTCTCAGTTTATGCCCGTTCTTCATCAATATTTCCGGTATACCTACAAGGCCCCCTATGGCAGAAAGGATTGCAAGAATAATAAGCGGAATGGTAATGGCAGAAGGGCTTTCATGTACATGATGGAGTTGCTCTTCTGTGCCCCTGAACTTACCGGTAAATGTAAGCGCCAGGAGGCGGAACATATAAAATGCTGTAAGCAAAGCACCTGCTAAGCCAATAAAATACAGCAAAGGATTGTTTGCAAACGCTGCTGCTAAAATTTCATCTTTGGAAAAGAAGCCCGAAAATGGGGGGATTCCCGCAATAGCAAGACAGCCAATAAAAAAAGTAATATAAGTTATGCGCATTTTTTTTCCAAGGCCGCCCATTTTTGTAATGTCCTGTTCTCCTCCCATAGCATGAATAACAGAACCTGCCCCAAGAAATAAAAGCGCCTTAAAAAATGCATGTGTCATTACATGAAAAACAGCACCGGTATATGCGCCAACACCCAATCCTAAGAACATATAGCCCAACTGGCTTACGGTTGAATATGCCAATACTTTTTTAATATCGTTTTGCTTTAAAGCTATGAGAGCAGCCAATATGGCCGTAGCGAGCCCTATACTTGCAACAATGGTCATTGTAACGGGTGCCAATGAATACATGATATTACTGCGGGCTATCATGTAGATGCCGGCTGTAACCATTGTTGCCGCATGTATCAATGCAGAAACGGGAGTGGGACCGGCCATTGCATCCGGGAGCCAGGTGTATAAAGGGATCTGGGCGCTTTTGCCTATAGCGCCTACAAATAATAATAAAGTTATGCCAACAATTGCTCCGGAATTTGTTGCAGAAAGAGAAGTGATAACTCCGTTTTGAGCGTTAAAGAGATCATGGTAAGACACTGTACCAAATGAAGATACGAGCCAGAAAATCCCCAGCAAAAAGCCAAAGTCGCCAATACGATTCATTATGAATGCTTTCTTTGCTGCATTGTTATATTCCGTATTTCTAAACCAGAAGCCAATGAGTAAATAAGAACAAAGGCCTACGCCCTCCCAGCCAATAAACATGATTACATAATTACCGCCCAATACCAGCAGCAACATCGAAAACACAAAAAGATTAAGGTAAGAAAAATATCTTCCATAGCCCGATTGCGTTTCTTCTTTCATATAGGATGTTGAATACACATGAATGAGGAAGCCAACTCCTGTAATTATAAGCAGGAAGAGGGAAGTAAGCTGATCAACCTGGAATTCAAAGGGAACATGAATTTTATCGACATTAATAAAAAGGAAATAATAGATGTTTTGAGTTGTAAACTCATCCTTTGAAGCAGTTATAAAAACAAAAACACTCAGGCAAAATGAAATGAAAATAACGCCACTGCCAATAATACCTATCCATGTTTTTGGAAGTACTTTTCTTCCAAGTCCATTGATCAGAAAACCGATAAACGGCAATAGCGGTATTAAGCAAACCACGTCAGATAGATTTCTCATACTATAAAGCTGCATGTTTACAACCAGGAACTTCACACCCGGTTTTAAGTTTAGTATTTCTTAGAAGCTGTTTAAAAATGAAATTTTCGTTTACCATATTGCGGCCTGCCTGTCCGGCAGGCAGGTTGGTGATAACACTAACCGCTGCGTTCCGCCGTGGCCAGTGGTGCTTACCAGCCACTTTTATACTTATACGAAATCTTACAAATCATTTTTAAACAGCTTCTTACATCAGTTTTTAAGCCGGTTCAAAAAATTAATATCAATAGAATGTGTATTTCTGTACAACATTACAATAATTGCCAGGCCTACGCTTACCTCAGCGGCAGCAACTATCATTATAAAGAAAACAAAAATCTGTGCATCTGTTGCCTGTGCAGCCCCGAACGCATTGGCCGCCGCCATATGCATTTTTGAAAATGCAACTAACAACAAGTTCACCGAATTAAGCATCAACTCAATGCACATGAAAACAATGATGGAGTTACGCCTCGTAAGCGCACCAATTATGCCTATACAAAATAATGCAATGGATAAAAATACGTACCACCTGATTTCCATGTTTATAATTTAATATACAACTCAATAATAATCATTAATGCCTATTGTTCAAATTATCAGGCCATTTGATTAAGCTGAAAACGGATATTTTTTTTATTAAACTTCTTCCGGTTTTTCTTTTTTACCAAGTACCACAGCCCCGATCATGGCACTTAAAAAAAGAACACTGCTTATTTCAAAAGGCACCACATATTGATTGAATAATGTCATTCCCAGGTTTTTTATGAGGCCGACCCCCGTCCCGATCCTTAAAACAATATGATTGGTTGATGCCTGTGAAAATGCTGCTACAAATACGATCATCAGGCAGGAGCCGGCAATGACCCCAATCATTTTTAAATAAATATTTTTAGGAGGCTCCGCCTCAGCATTTAAATTCATAAGCATGATAACAAAGAGAAAAAGAACCATGATAGCTCCGGCATACACGATAATATTTACAATTGCGAGAAATTGTGCATTCATTAAAATATAATGGCCGGATATTGCGAAAAAAACTATAATGAGCCACAGAACGCTGTACACAGGATTTTTACTGGCCACAACACCAACTGCAGCAACTATTGCCAAAATTGATAAAAACCAGAATAATAATTGTGTTGCGGGCATTTAGATTTGCAGGTTAAAATTGAAAAGTTTAAAAGGTTAAAGGTTAATTAGTTTCGCTCTTAATTTTCTCGTTGAGCAATTTTCACATTTTCACATTAATCTCAGTGTTCATTGCCATGGCCTTGTGGCTGTGTTGCCCTGTTACCCCTTGCTTTTGCAAATGCTTCAGGGTTTTCTTTAGGATGCGGAATCAATAAATCCGGCTTCCCGTAAATAAAACCTTTGCGCTGGTAATTTGCAGGGGCAAACGTTTCACTTAAATAAACAGCATCTTTCGGACAGGCTTCTTCGCACAAGCCACAAAATATGCAACGCAACATATTTATTTCATATCTCGCGGCATATTTTTCTTCACGATACAAATGTTCCTCCCCTGGTTTACGCTCAGCGGCTTCCATCGTTATGGCTTCGGCGGGGCAGGCAACAGCGCATAACCCGCAGGCGGTGCAGTTCTCCCGTCCTTCCTCATCCCTGTTCAAAATCTGTAATCCCCTGAAAACCGGGCTGAACGGCCTTTTTTGTTCGGGGTAATTTATGGTAGCCTTCTTTTTAAAAATATGACTGAAAGTAATGAGCATACCCTTAAAGATCGCGGGCAAATACATCCGCTCCCATATAGTCATTGGTTTCCTCGAAACCGGCTTTACTCTGTTAGTTAATGCTTGCATTTTCTAAAAAATTATTTAGACATCATTATGAATTGCTATCCTAAACTCTCTAAACGCAAACTTCCAAGCCCCAAAAATATTCTTATAAGTTCAGAAATGCCAGTGATTTTGTTTTAATAAAATTAATGCTCCTGTTACCAGCATATTTAACAGCGCTAATGGCAATAATATTTTCCATCCCAGGTTCATCAGCTGGTCGTACCTGAATCTTGGGATCGTCCATCTCACCCACATAAACAAAAAAAGAAAACAAAGTATTTTGGCAAAAAATACGGCACCCTGAAAAACTGCCATCCAGTTAACCCCAATTGTATCAACTAATGAAACATCATTTACGAAAGGAATATCATAGCCTCCAAAAAATAGGCTTACCATAACGGCACTGCTCAGGAACATATTTATGTATTCCGCAAATAAATAAAAGCCCAGCTTCATTGATGAGTATTCCGTATGATATCCGCCAACCAATTCGTTTTCTGCTTCGGCAAGATCAAAAGGTGTTCGGTTGGTTTCAGCAAAAGCGCAAATAAGAAATATTAAAAAGCCTAATGGCTGCTTCAGAATATTCCACCAATGATCGGTTTGCTGCACAACCATTTCTTTAAGACTGAGGGTACCGGTGACCATTAGCAGGCCAATAAGAGCAATGCCCATTGCCAGCTCATAGCTTATTATCTGCGAGGCGGCGCGCATGGCTCCCAATAGAGAAAATTTATTGTTGCTGGCCCATCCGCCTATCATAATCCCATATACTCCCAGGCTCACTACACCAAAAACATATAAAATGCCTATGTTCACATCTGCGATCTGCAAAGAAATATCCCGGTTGAAAATATGTATTTTATTTCCCCACGGAACTACAGCCCCTATCATCATTGCAGTAAGCATGGCGAGGCAGGGGCCTAAGATGAATAAAAATTTTGAGGAAAAATTGGGAATGATCTCTTCTTTGAAAAATAATTTTAAACCATCCGCCAGCGGTTGAAAAATTCCCCCGGGGCCGGCACGATTGGGTCCCCGCCTGTCCTGCAGGATCGCAGCAACTTTACGCTCTGCATATGTTGAATACATGGCCACAACTAAAGAACCGCTTACTACGGCAACAATTAAAATAAGTTTCTCAGTAAAAACCGCCCAATCTATAACTAAAAACATATTAGTTCCTCCAAACCTATCTGCCAGTTGACGGAAGGCTTATTTTGCATTATGAATAGTTTTATGATCGTTTACTAAAATGTTTTCAATGGCTGCTTCATTAATATCCTTTTGCTCATCATGCTCTGCAAAGGTTGCAGAGGTTGCCGGCCCGGGAATTTTGCTTAAATCAATTTCAGGCCTGTTCACTTCACTTTTATCGTGTATGTCTAATAACAGCAAAGGTTTTCTTCCAAATAAAACTTTATCCAGTGGATCAGGAGGCTGCACTTTTACTTCATAGTGATTAGCTGAAATTACTGAATGCCTGCTTATTTTTGACGGGCCTTCAACTACCCAATCAGCGGTTAGCTTTTTATCAAACCTGCATGAATTGCAAATCCAGCCGGGCTTTCCATCTTCATAACTTTGCACTTCCCCCCATTCATCCTTGCGGGAGGTTACCCGATACACCTCATTGCCACGGTTCCATAAAGTTACTTTGCCGCAACACTTGTCACAATCCCGGTGTGCATCCATAGGTTTTAAAAACCATACCCGGTTTTTAAACCTGAAAGTACGGTCTGTAAGGGCTCCCACGGGGCATACATCGATCATGTTGCCACTGAAATCGTTATCAATGGCCTTTGAAATATAGGTGGAGATATCTGAATGATCGCCGCGATCCAGTATCCCGTGAACACGGTGATCTGTTATCTGGTCGGCTATGTAGATGCACCGGTAACAAAGGATGCACCGGGTCATATGCAACTGGATATAGGGGCCAATATCTTCTCTTACAAACGTGCGTCTTTTAAATTCATAGCGTGTTTGCACGGCGCCATGATCAAAGCTCAGATCCTGCAGGTAACATTCACCGGCCTGGTCACAGATGGGGCAATCCAGCGGATGGTTGATCAGTAAAAATTCAACAACACCCTTCCTGGCATCTAATACTTTTTCGCTGGTGATATTTTTTACGACCATCCCATCCATCACGTTTGTTCTGCACGATGCCAGTAATTTGGGCATTGGGCGGGGATCGGCGGTTGAACCGGCAGCAACTTCCACCAGGCAGGTCCTGCACTTACCGCCACTGCCTTCCAACTTGCTGTAATAGCACATAGCTGGTGGGGCAACATCACCTCCAATTTTCCTGGCGGCATTTAAAATGGTCGTACCTGCAGGAACATCAATGGTGATGTTGTCTATAGTTACTTTAAATAATTTTTGTTCTTCAGGCATTATAATAAATCTAAGTTTGAATCATAATGATTTTTTTTCAAGAATAATAGCCAGTTTCTTAAAGTTATTATTTCATCACACTTTTCATTTTGTAACATATCCTGAAACAACAACTTAAACCTTTGATCGTTTCTTTGAGATAAACTTTTTAAAGCTGCTAATTCA
>JBDTZL010000403.1:0-5725 GCA_040005125.1 Ginsengibacter sp. | reverse complement strand
GGACAGATTCTGTTGCATGCAATTCTTTTATTGCGGATATTATTGCAAAAACAAAATCGGTTAGCGGCGGTAAAGGACTGGGAGTTTTTTATTGGGAACCGGAAAGTTATAATAACTGGCAAGGCTATAGCTTAGGGGCCTTTGACAATTCCGGTAAGCCTACAATGGCCCTTGATGCATTTAATTAATTTTGAGCTGCATTTATTTTTGGAAAGCGCTTTGCAATAAACCCGGGCTTATCTATTCCTTTTTGATATTCCGCATCGGTATATATTTAAAAAAAAATTATGGATTTAAAATCAGGCTTACCATATTCGCTTATAAAAAATGGCCTCATGTATGATTATCCAAAGCTTGAAGACTCTTTGCAGGCCGAAGTTGTAATACTTGGTGGAGGAATTTCAGGTGCCCTTTCCGCTTATTATTTGTCAAAGGCAGGGATTAATTGCGTGGTTATTGATGCACGGAGTATAGGATTGGGAAGTTCCTGTGCCAGCACTTCTTTACTGCAATACGAAATTGATGTTCCCCTGGTTGAGCTGCAAAAAAAAGTTGGCTATAAAAACGCGGTACGCTCTTATGAATTGTGTGCCCGGTCAATTTTAAAACTACAGGATATCGCGGGTGATATTGGATTCAAAGATTTTCAGATGAAGAACAGCCTGTATTATGCAGGGGATAAAAAACATATTTCATTTTTGAAGGAAGAATTTAAAATAAGAAAGGAGAATAATTTTGAAGTCACATTTTTAGCAAGAGATAGTATCAGGTCTGAATATGGCTTTGATGCACCTGCGGCGATCTTGTCTGAGTTGGGCGGCCAGACAAATGCATATGCTTTTGCACACACGCTCCACCAGTATAATCTAAGAAACGGGTGTAAAATATTTGACCACACAAAAATTACTAAAATTAAGCACGGAAAAGATGGGGTTCAATTAAAGACCGAAAACAATCAATTTGTAAAAGCAAAAAAATTACTATATGCCACCGGGTATGAAGCAGTAAATTTTGTAGATAAAAAAATAGTGGATCTCCATTCAACTTATGTTACCATAAGCGAGCACCGTTCAACAGGAAAAGCTTTTTGGAAAGATGATGTCCTCATATGGAATACGGATGAACCTTATATGTATATAAGAACCACCCACGATGGCAGAATCATGGTGGGAGGAAGAGATGAAAAATTTTATGACCCTGGCAAAAGAGATAAACTTATCGATCAAAAAGGAAAAGATCTTAAAAAAGATTTTAATAAATTATTTCCCAAAATAGATTTCAAACCGGAATTTAACTGGACAGGAACCTTCGGAGCTACAAAAGACGGATTGCCATTTATAGGCCCTTATAAATCTTTACCTAACAGTTTTTTTTCGTTGGGGTTTGGAGGCAATGGAATAACCTTTAGCCTTATTGCCGCCGAAATAATTACCGACCTGATTTCGGGAAAAGAAAATGCAGATGCAAAGATTTTTGCATTTGAAAGGGTTTGAAAATTTGCCCAATGAGTAACTTTATTTGTATTTAAAAGAGAAGCACATGATTGTTTATACCACCGCCAAAACAAATGAAGATATTCTGCAGATACTGGAACTTCAAAAGAGCAATTTGCCACAAAACCTTACGGATGAGCAAAAGGCCACACAGGGTTTCGTAACGGTGCTCCATAGTTTTGACACCCTGAAAAAAATGAATACACTGGAGCAAAGTATTATAGCGAAAGACAATGGCACTGTGATCGGTTACCTGCTGGCTATGACAAGAGAATCGAAAAATGATATACCGGTATTGATCCCTATGTTCAACGCTTTTGATGATGTTATTTATCACAATAAAAAAATATCTGAATATAAATACTTAGTCGTGGGGCAGGTTTGTATCGCTGAAGGCTGGCGTGGACAAGGTATTCTTGACAATTGTTACACCGAATACAAAAAGCATTTCAGGGACAAATATGATTTTGCAATAACCGAGATCCTGGATAAAAACCAACGGTCAATAAACGCGCACAAGCGAATTGGATTTGAGGATGTTCACAGCTACCCGGCCCCGGAGGGAAATGTATGGAAAATTGTGTTGTGGGATTGGAGAAATGGGCAATAGGCAATGGTCATTTCGAAAGATACCATTTAACTTAGGCGACAAAAGAACAGTTATGACAAACACTTTCATGAAAGAGTTTATTGAACAATCAATTTATCGTATTGAGAAAAATACTCCCAGGATTATAAAATGTTTACAGGAAATGGATGAAGTAGAAATTTGGCAATCGCCAAACGTGAATTCTAATAGTGTTGCCAATCTACTGTTGCACTTATGCGGGAATATCAGGCAATATATTATCTCAGCCCTTGGGGGAGTTGAAGATGTAAGGGAAAGAGATAAAGAATTTTCAACAAAAACCGGATACACAAAATCAGCGTTGTTGAATGAGCTTACCGGTACAATTTCTGAAGCGACTGCTATAATAAAAAATATAGACGAAAGTGGGCTCACTAAAATTTATTCTGTCCAGGGTTCCAATTTATCAGGAATTGGAATCATTATTCATGTTACGGAACATTATTCATACCATACAGGTCAGATTGTTTTTTGGACAAAACAAATTAAAAATAAAGATCTCGGATTTTATGCCAATATTGACCTGAACGCGAAAAACATTAATTGATACGGTTGGCAGGTTGATTAGTGACTATTGACCAATGACCATTGCCAACTATCACCCGCCTGCCATTGCCAAAAGCCTCAAACGTGAAAAAACTTACAAAACCCCGCATTTGTTTTGTCTGAAAAATTTCATTTATTCAACTGATATATATCTGGTCAAGAATTAAAAAGTGATTTTCAAAAGAATTTTTTATTTTAGGGGTATCAAATTGACTGAAATATATAAATTCTAATAATATATTTAATAACCCCCTTTTTTTATTTAAACCAATACTTTTATGCTCACCAAGCTGCTTACATTAACTATGGTTATTACTTTTTTTGTTATACATGTAGTAACTGCTCAAACTATTTCAGGAAAAGTCGTTGATAGTAAAACTAAAGAACCATTATCCGGAGTTTCGGTTAAAGTGGTGGGAACTCCAAACGGGGCAACAACCGATGCCAATGGCGCATTCACAGTAAAAGGTAGCGCGCAATCAAAAATAGATGTTTCACAGGTTGGTTATGCACCTAAGCGGGTGTCTCTGGACGGGCACGAGGAAATAACAGTTGAGTTATCAGTTCAGCAAACCGTTCTGGAATCTGTAACGGTTTCCGTGGGTAGCAGGAACGCTCAAAGAACACTCACCGATACTCCGCTACCCGTAGATATATTTTCTTCAAATGATTTAAAATCCACCGGCCAGCTAACCTTTGACAAAGCGCTTGAATATCGTGTGCCATCTTTCAATACAGTTAACACACCGGTAAATGATGCAACGACTCTTATAGACCCTTATGAGATCAGGAACCTTGGCCCCAGTCGTACATTGGTTTTGATTAATGGTAAAAGGAAAAATTTAAGCTCATTACTTTATGTACAGTTTTCACCGGGAAGAGGCGAAACCGGCGCAGATCTTTCTGCGATACCGGCAGATGCCATTAAGCGTATTGAAATTTTACGCGATGGAGCGTCTGCACAATATGGTTCTGATGCAATTGCCGGTGTAATGAATGTTATTTTAAAAGATAAGGTGGAGTATAATTCGCTAACGATTAATGGGGGCATTACCAGTAAAGGAGACGGGGGAACTTACGGACTGGCTTATAATGGAGGCTCTACTTTTGGCAGCAAAGGGTTTATTAATTATACCGTCGATTTCAGCCGGCAGGACAATGCGGTTCGTTCCGGAAAAATTGACGTTACAACTGAGATAGCAACATTCGGAGATCCTTCAAAACCAGCAACAGAGGCGCCTAATAAGGCCATAGTAGATTTTCTTAAAATTTATCCAACCGGTAATAATACCAATGGGACCGGTGAAATTACTGCCGCTAAATTTGAATATAATTTGGGGGTTCCGGTTGGTGAAAACGGGCAATTTTACAGCAATGCCGGGTTTGTTACAAAAAAAGTGATCAGCAATGCCAATTACAGGGTTCCTTATTGGAAGCAGGATTTTGGATTGCTACATGTTACCGATCCTAATGGCGTGGATTATACAAACACGGGGGATCCTGTTTATAAAGGTTATATTGGTTACAGGCCTTCGTTTGAGGGTGATTTAATAGATTACAATGCAACTTTTGGTTTCAAGAGTGAAAAAAATGGCTGGAACCAGGATGTGAGCTTAACGATTGGTGGCAATCAGCAGCTTTATGCGGTTAACAATACGCTAAATCTTGACCTGGGAGCAGCCAGCCCCATTTCTTTTAAACCAGGAGGGTATCGCTTTACGAATATTGTTGGCAACTACGATCTCTCAAAAGCCATAACAGATAATTTCAACATTGCCTTTGGCTCGGAAATCAGGCAGGAAACTTTCACGATCATCGCAGGGGATACCGCTTCTTATTCCGGCCAGGGAGCCAATTCATTTCCGGGTATACGCGCAGAAAATGCAGCAATTAACAGCCGTTATAATTTTGGCGCCTATTTTGATGCCAGCTGGGATATTACCAAAGATTTTTTAATAGACGGTACTGTACGCGGAGAGAAATATAGTGATTTTGGAAATGCATCTGTTTGGAAAGCTTCTTCCCGTTATAAAATTGCCGGCGATAAAGTTGTACTCAGGGGTTCTGCTTCCACTGGTTTCAGAGCGCCTTCATTACAACAGATATATGACCAGTCTACCCAGGCGTCTTTCGTAGGCGGGACTATCCAACTATCAGGCTTATTCAATAACCACAGCAAACAGGCGTTTGCATTAGGTATTCCATTATTGAAGCCGGAAAAATCTAATAATTATACGGTTGGGATAGGATTAAATCCTGTAAAGAACCTGAGTATTACTCTGGATTATTACAGCATACTTATTAAAGACAGGGTGGTGTATAGCTCCCCGATTTCTTCCAATGATCCGAACAGTACCCTTGGTCAGATCTTATCTAATGCAGGAGTTGTTCAGATCCAGTTTTTTATTAATGGTATTAAAACAGAAACAGATGGGCTTGATTTTGTTGCCAACTACAAAAATATTCATCTTGGTGATGGAAAGCTGGGGATAAATTTTGCGGGTAATTATACTTTGGTTAATAAAATAGTCGGTAACCCCAACAATCCTAAAGCCATTGCAGATGCGGGGGCTAATATTTTAAGCACCCAGATACGATCTTTGCTTACTGAAAGCCGTCCCAAATACAAAGCTGTACTTGGGTTCGATTATTACATCAATAAATTTAATTTTAATCTGAACAATACTTTATTTGGCCCAACAAAATTCCAGGATTTAGATAATGGCGGGGCTATTATGAATAATATCAAGCAGGTATTTAAAACTGCCGTTGTTACAGATCTGAATATTGGATATGCATTTACTAATAAAGTATCGGCTTCCATTACAGTAAATAACCTGTTAGATGTATTGCCAAAATGGGGCCTGGAATTAACCGGTAGCTCAGCTGATGCCAATTATGCAAATGCTGTTTCAACGCTTAATGATCCCGCTGCCAAAAGCTTATTGGAAGGATTCTTAGAATTTAGTGGGCGCTACAGGATCTTAGGTTATAATGGTTCTCAATTCAGCCAGTTGGGCACTATTTTCCAGGCTTCTGTAAATTTCAAATTCTAAAA
>JBDTZL010000352.1:0-5738 GCA_040005125.1 Ginsengibacter sp. | reverse complement strand
TAGCCTTTTGCGGTGGCATTTCACCCGGGATCCTGTTTTTAAAATCACCCAGCCACGGCCATAATTTCTGTTTGTTCAAATCTATATCTACCACCACCACAGGCGCATCCTTCGTTGCTTCTTTCATAACTTCACCCTCCTGGTCAAATACTGCCGTTATCATATCGTAGGAAGAAGACACAAGATAAACCTGGTTTTCAATGGCGCGCGCTTTAGCCAACGTAACATTGCCCCCCCAAATCGGGAGAAAGATTACCTCGGCGCCTTGTTGAGCCAGCCTTCTGGCAGTTTCAGGAAATGAAACATCCCAGCAGATCATCATTCCAATTCGACCAAAATCTGTGTCAAAAACCGGTAAAGAATCACCCGGGGTAACTCCACCATCAATTTCTTCCCGTGGCAGGCTTATTTTGCGATATTTTCCTGCCAAACTACCTGACCTGCCGATAAGTACGGAAGTATTATACACAACATCACCTTGCCTTTCAAGAATACCTGCAACAATATATAAATTATATTTCCTGGCAATATTTCCAAGGAATTCGGTAGTTGGACCCGGCACGGGCTCGCTTGCTGAAATATAATTAAGGGTAGTACCTGCCAAAGTAATACCTTCCGGAAGACAGACTATATCAGCTTTTTGAGCTGCCGCCCTGGCAATAAGTTCAGAAAATTTTTCCAGGTTTTCCCTGGAAGACCCGCTGTTTTCTGGTTTATAATTTATTGTGGCGACTCTCACCTTTCGCGGTTCCGGTGGCTTGCTTCTTTGAAATGATATTCCGCCAAAATGTACAATCCCATCCGCATCCCAACGGTAGTGCAATTCTATTTTTGCTGTTTTTGCTTCAGCGGGTATCTTATATATCTCTTCAATTATACTCCAGCCTTCGTTTGTTTTTTTAAGGAGTTTCGCAGGATATTCGGCAAACCCAACAAGCTCTCCCGATCCGTCTTGCCATAAAATCCTTGCAAGAATACTCCGGTTAGGTTCCGCTACTTTAGAGAATGCAAAACAGGCCCGGAATTCAAAATATTCTCCTGGTTCAACGGTCACTGTATTATACCAATGTCCATCTGCATATGCCTTACCTCCGCCTGCTAAAGCCAGGGTTTGGTTCCCGTTGTATGTGGTGTTGCTATCTATATACCAAACTGGCGCGATCGCTTCACGCTGGCTTTCGAACCTCCATGAGGATGTGTTAAACTGTTGGCATTGTGCGGGCATGCCAATAAAAAACATTAAAACATACCATAGTAAGAGGGCTGAAATTCCCCTGAAGTTGAATTTATAATTGAATGATTGCAGATTGAGATGAAGAATTAACTGGCTACGGGTTTTCATAACATGCATTAAATTAATACGCAAATTAAACATTGTTCTCCATGCACGATCTTCGCCGTATAAACTTTTATTTCAAATAATCTTTGCACGGGAATCTGCAGTAAGGAGTTTAAGGAAGTTCCGTTTTCATTTAGCGGGCGTTCTCTCAGGCAATTCGCCCCTGGTCAATGAGTGAATCACTCTATTTTTATTTTTCCAAGATCATACCATCCTTCGTCATCTTTTCCTTCAATAGCCAATTGTATTTTTGGCTTGCCGTTTAAAGGATCCACTATTCCTACCTGTACGGTATAAGCTCCCGGGGTAAAATTTTTCGGAATAAAAACGCTGTTATCATAAATGTTGTCACCAGGTAACCATTCACGAATATCGGCATCCGTTAACCAGGTTATACTGTCCTTATTATTTGTAAGCCTTATAGCCAGGGGGAAATGTTTATAGCAGGGAGCGACACCTTTGTTTTCCCACCAGGTTTCGTACGGCAATCTGCTGTTTCTTTTTACCGTTCCGGGACATGTAAATTTTCTGAGCACAAAGCGGTAGCCCATTTTTTTTAACCAGTCATTGACAAGAGGTTCCAATTCAACAGGTACCGGTGATGATTTTGCATTGAATGAAGAAATATGCCACTTAAGAGTTTGGTCAAATATGTATTTTACATCTTTATCAGTATAGCCTTCTTTGTCTTTCCACCAAAAAAAAGTTCCACAAACTTCTAAACTAACGGGCGCTTTTTTCCAGTCATCTTTTACACCAAATCTGATGATGGATTCCGGATAATAATCATACATATGGGTCCAGCCATTTTGATCTTTAGCCCAAAATCCAAGATCCCCGATACAATCAACCCGCCAGCCGACATTGGCTTTGGAATTTGCATACTTATTGGTTTTCTCATCAGTTAGTAAAGCAATTAACGGAGTCTTTTTAAAATAATCAATGTACGAATTTATCAATGCCTCTCTTGTGTTTTGAGTCATCACTTCCGACCCTCCCCCTTCGCCCCACGCCCCAACAATTGACATGTCAACAGATTCCAATGCCGGATGTCCATCATAGCGTTTTCCCAGTTCTTTTATCAAACCGCCAAAATATTCAATGTACCGGGGATCTTCGGCATCTACCACCCATTTATTTACCGGGTTATTATATTTCCAGGTCGCGTTTTTTCCAACCATTTCCCTGTACCATGCCGGCACATCATTATTATTTTCGTTTCCATACGGAGCAACTCTCAGCATCAGGGTTTGTCCTCTTTCTTCCGCAGTAGCTAATGCCTGGTCAATAAGGTCCCAGCGATACTTTCCTTTTTCCGGTTCGAGATATTTCCAGTAAACCCTCCAGTAAGCAATAGAGGTTTGTGGGTGTTGTTTGTTGATCAGGCTTCCTGTGAAGTGCTGATAAACAATTGGCTGGCCTTCTGTCCATCCCTGGTTATTATCTAACGTAGTGAGTGTATCTCCATTAAAACGCTGGAAGGTCATAAAACCTATTCCGGGGTTAATGAGTACCTCATCAATCTCTTTCGGGCGAACCACCAGGCTCCCCGAATTGATCTGGGAAAACAACAAGGACGGCCATAGTATTAGAAGGTGAAGGGCTCTAAGGAGTGGTTTATTCATGATTTGCCGTGCTCATATAATTTTTCAAAAAAGACGCCTTGCCTTTTATTTTTATACCAGTTCTTATTCAAAATTATATCTAAATTCTTTCTTATCATTATTTTTTATTTTTTATTCTTATTTTTAAATGGAATAATTTTCAAAACCTATAATTTAATTCTTATCTTTCAATTATGAAAATTAAACCATGGCTGGCTTTTGCGCTGATAACCACAATTTCATGGGGAGTATGGGGAGCATTTATCGAAATTCCCGAAAAAGCGGGGTTTCCAGCCACCCTGGGATACATCGTATGGGCATTAACTATGATCATTCCTTCTGTGATTGCTTTGAAAAGAACCGGCTGGATACTGGAAAAAAATAAAAAGGCTGTTAAATTTGGGTTGATAATAGGCATTTTAGGGTCGGCAGGACAGTTAATATTGTTCCAGGCTCTCAGAACAGGCCCTGCTTATCTTGTTTTTCCTTTTGTGTCGTTGTCACCGCTGGTTACTATACTGCTTTCTTTATGGCTTTTGAAAGAAAAAGCTTCATTTAAATCCTGGATAGGGATAATAATCGCGCTGATAGCGATCCCATTACTTTCCTATCAGCCGCCTGAGAATGGCCAAAAATTTGGCTTTTTATGGATATTTCTTGCCCTCCTGGTATTTTTAAGTTGGGGTATACAGGCCTATTTTATGAAGATGGCCAACAACCACATGAGAGCGGAAAGTATCTTCTTTTACATGATGATCTCAGGCCTTGCTTTAATTCCGGTGGCCTTGTTTATGACAGATTTCAGGCAACACATTAATTGGGGCTTTAAGGGTCCGTATTTAGCCGCGGGAATCCAGATTTTAAATTCCATCGGGGCATTATTTATTGTTTATGCATTCCGGTACGGACGGGCAATTATTGTAAGTCCGCTAACGAATGCCGGCGCCCCGGTGATAACGATTGTATTATCGCTCTTAATTTATGGTGTCTTCCCACATACGATTATTTTGGTGGGAATGTTATTGGCTATAACCGCCATTTTTCTTTTGGCCGATTAATTATAAGTGAATACACCTGCCTTATAATTTTTGTTTTAAATGGAGGGAGAATTTCTATATGACAATGCTACTTTTATATGACAATGCTATGATATTTTGAAGGATTGCTTATATTCAAAAACGAAAGCAAATTTAACATAAGTCGTAAAAAAAATAAATATACGAAAGATAGAATAAGTAATTAACTTTGAAAAGAAATGAAATGAAAATAAAGGAGTTTTTTAAAGTGTTAAAATTGTGTATATGAAGGGAACGAGCCATATGGCCAAAGAAATTTCGAGTCAACCCAAATTATGGAAGGATACCTATGACTCTATAGTAGCTAAAAAGAATTCAATAGCTGATTTTCTAAATGAGATTTACAAAATCAACAATTTACAGATTGTGCTTACAGGGGCTGGCTCCTCTGCATTCATTGGGGAGATCCTTCAATACTCATTTTATAAAAATACAGGGATACCAATAAAAGCCATTCCTACCACAGACCTGGTGACGCATCCCCGTGATTTTTTTCAGAAGTCAGTTCCTACTTTATTGATATCCTTTGCAAGATCAGGGGACAGCCCTGAAAGCCTGGCAACATTTGAACTCGCTGAAAAATTAAATGATGTCATTTATCATTTTATCATTACCTGCAACCCGGAGGGTAAGTTGACGAAAATAGCCTCAAATACAAAAAACTCTTTTATTTTTCTTTTACCTGAAGGAACCAATGATCAGGCTCTGGCTATGACCAGTTCCTTTACCTGTATGACACTGGCCGGTTTGTTAATTTCAGATATTAAGAACATTAAGGGTAATGGTGAAACTGTTAAAAAGCTCATCGAATTTGGAGAAATTATCCTGGATAAATATGCGGCAGGATTAAATGAAGTTGCAGACCTTGATTTTAAAAGAATCGTATTCTTAGGTTCGGGCCCGTTAAAGGGAACAGCAAAAGAATCTCATTTAAAAGTTATAGAGCTTACTGACGGGCAAATTATTTGTCAATATGATTCCTTCCTCGGCTTTCGCCATGGACCTAAAGCGGTAATTGATGATACAACCTTACTAATTTATTTATTTTCGAATGACCCATACGTATATAATTATGAGATTGATTTAGTGAAAGCCATAAATCAAACCGAGAATTTCATTTTCAGTATAGGTATCGGGCAATGCATGAAAGAATTAGGAAATTTGAATATCAGTCTAAATATAGATTTATGCAACGGCAATCAGATTTCAGATAATTATTTTTCAATTTGCAGCATAATTCCTGCACAGATCCTTGGTTTTTTTAAATCCCTTTCATTAGGCCTAACCCCCGATTCCCCTTCAAAGAACGGGGGGATTCACAGGATTGTTCAGGGTGTAACCATTTACCCATACTAAAATCCATAAACAATCTTTACGGGGTGGAAAAGGAGTTCATGTTGCATTGGGTATCGCTGAATTGGGAGAAGAACGCGCATAAGCAACTTGTTGCAGGCCCAAAAAATAAAATGAAAAAAGCCTTGAAAAAATTTGATGTTATAGTAGTAGGCGAACTTAACGTGGATTTGATACTGAACCAGATCGAATCTTTTCCTGAAATCGGGAAAGAAAAACTGGCGGATAATATGATACTTACATTAGGAAGCTCGTCTGCCATTTTCGCAAGCAACCTGAGTGCCCTGGGTATGCGGGTATCTTTTGTCGCTAAAATCGGGAACGATATTTTTGGCCACTTTTGTAAAGATCAATTGACTGAAAAAG
>JBDTZL010000181.1:0-1731 GCA_040005125.1 Ginsengibacter sp. | reverse complement strand
CGAATAACAAAATCTCTGAATATCCTGTAAATTGAAGCGAGAATAAAAATGGCGCCCAGAACCACCACTATTGATGAGCCTGCCGGAAAATCATAATGGAACGAAAAATTCAATCCAAAAAAACTTCCAACTATACTTATCAGTAAAGAAATGATAAGAACAGCCGCTTTATTTTTTGCGATCATAATTGCAGATACGGCAGGTATAATTAAATAGGAGAAAACGGGTATTACACCATTTATCTTTACAGCAAAAACAATAGCCAGCCCTATAGAAATATAGAAGAGGAAATTCCATATATTAAAAATGCCTACGAGGTGATTAACTCCATTTTCAAATGATTCTGTAAGTGAAAAAAACTTCCTGAAAAAAATGAATTGAACGAGCAAAATAGATCCGGATACAATTCCTACTGATCTTATTTGCGGCCAGCTTACCGATAAAATATTTCCAAATAATACTTCCTGGATATCAGAATCACCATGAGCGGTTTTCGAAATAAATAATACCGTAAGAGCAGAAGCAAATGCATACAATATTCCTATGATCGCCTCCTGTTTTAAACGTTTATCGCGTATATTGATAAATGACATTAATAGCGCTCCTGCAAGCGTAAAAATTAAAGGGATAGAAGTGAGGCCCGTTCCTATAAATGCAGCAAAAGCCACACCCAGCGAGGATATTTGCCCTAATGCAAGATCAACAAATACGATCCCCCTGCCCACGACGTGCACGCCCAGATAAGATAATAATATTCCTGTAATAATTGCGGCTGCAAAGGCCTGCACCATAAAGGGCAATTGAAACATTTCAAACATGCGGTAAATTTTATATCAATAGTACAATTTTTAAATTTATTTCAATGCTTCTGTTATCTTATCAATGTCGTAATCAAATAAATCAAAATAAGTTTTTATAGCAGGGAATGCACCGGTAGAAGTGGCCAGTGTTAATTCCTTGACACCTGTTTGCTTTGCAACAACATCCGATGAAGAAGTAGTAAAATAGGGCGATGAAATAATGACTTTAATACTATTGGCCTGCACTTCCTTTATCACTTTCACCAATTGTGACGGCGATGGTGGAATGCCGGGTTTCGGCTCCATAAAATCAACTATCTGTAATCCAAAACGTTTTTCAAAATAGACCCATTCATTATGATAGGCAATAATCTTTGCGCCCCTGAATGACGCCATTTTGGCTTGCCACTCTTTCATCTTCGTATCTATCTTATTGAAAAAAGTATTCAGGTTTGTTTCATAAAATGTTTTGTTACCGGGGTCTAATCTTTCCAGGCCGTTAGCAATATTTCTTCCGATCACTTTTCCGTTCAACGGGTCGAGCCAGTAATGTGGATTGCCATAAATATGAATATCACCTTCTCCCCTGTTTACAGAAGATGGAACCTGCAACAAGCCTATGCCCTCCGATGCATCCACGTAGCCGGGAGATCCTTTTTGAATCTTTGGGTTTCTTGCACTGTTAAGTAATTGAGGCGACCACCCCGTTTCCAGATCGAGGCCAACTGTTACAAAAAGATCTGCGTTCGATAAACCTATGATATAGCTGGGCTTGGGGTCAACAAAGTGAGGGTTCTGGTATCCGGTTGCAATAGATGTTACCGAAACTTTATTACCGCCGATCATTTCGGTTATGCTCTTCATATCGGTGGTGGTGGTAACGACTTTAATAGCTCCTTTTGCGAATTGAAGAAGCGACAACGACATCAAT
>JBDTZL010000170.1:0-19354 GCA_040005125.1 Ginsengibacter sp. | reverse complement strand
GTTTGTGTTGCGGCATCATATTCATCAAACAGGTGATAATTTATTGTTTTGGACATTCCGTTCTCTTTTCCTTTAAGCATGATTTTCATCAGCGTAAACTCTTCTTCGTTTTCACCCAGTTTCCACTGGTCAAAAAAAATGGCACTCGAAAATTCACGGGGTGAAATTTGAAGGCCTTTAAAATTAACCGGCTTTTCGTCAAGAAACCCGGCCTTAAGAAGTGCTTTCATGAGATCAATATGCCCGGGGTACCTCAATGTTTTTTCTATCATGTTGGGGATATGCTTCATGGTAACTAATATGGAACGCAAACCATCAGTGTTAAATGATTCGAGGGTACCCACCTTTTCAAAATCTATTAACTCCGCATCACTTAATGCTGGTTTGGTAACAACAAAACCGTTCTCCACATATCTTGCCGGCCGGGTATATTCTTCCAGCACATCAACAGGGGAAAAAGGCGCCTTATATTCAAAAGGTTTTAACCGCCGTTTTGGAAGGCCGCACACCATGCATTCAAAATGGCTTATAGTCATGTGTTCGTTGTGATAACCCAATATAAGGTTACTCATGCCTGGCGCTACGCCGCAATCTACTACCGCTGTTACATGATTTTGTATGGCAAGGTCATCAAGTTCCAATGCATCTTCAGGAAAAAATGAAATGTCCACTACATTTTTTTTTGCCCTGATAATGGCCTCTAAAGTTTGATAGCCCATAAAACCGGGCACCGCTGAAATAATAAAATCAAAACCGGCTAACAGCGTGTCGTAATTGTCGTAATCACTGAGATCAGCTTTTAAGGTCTTAATGGAATTATTTTTTTGCGCAAGCAATTGTAATGAATGGCCGCTTATATCAAATGAGGTAACATTATATGTAGCGGCTAAATCAGTAGCTATTGCGCGACCTACCATTCCTGCGCCTAATACGCCTATTTGCATAAAATTATTTTTTATTTACTAACAGTTGTGAAAGAAAGAAGTGATGAAAGTCCTGGTTATTACAGGTTCAATTCAAAAGCGGGAATATTTGCCGGCTTTTTCTAAACGGATACCGAAGTCCCATTCATGATGATAGAGATATAGGCAGAATGCATGTAGAAATGAGCGTATGATTTGGTGAGTGTCAAGAAACAAAGCTAACAAATATTTTGATGGGGTTGAAATAAGACATTCCGGAAGCCGAATAATATTTTGAGATGCCGGATATACTGAATTCATATTTATTATTCCGATGGGTCTCCCTGCAGGTGTACATTATTAAAGAATAAAAAACCACCAAAAGAAGCCAAATCCGGAAGAGTCAAGATGACCAAGTATTACATGTTCCGGGAACCCAGAAGGGGTGATTGTTGTAGGGACAGGTCGCGACCTGTCCGTCCTGAGATGATTATTGTGGGGACAGGTCGCGACGTGTATGTCCTGTGATGATTATTGTGGGGACAGGTTGAGAATATAATTATAAACATTTCCTAAGTGTGAATGGGAATATTTACACCAGGATCAGAGAACGATAATAAATGTATATTCAACATTTGGAAAATAATATTTTCATCCGGATATTCAGCAAATAAATGTCAGTGTTATGAAAAAATCATCTTTACTGCTCCTTGCAACTTTCATTTTTTATATAGCTCCCGCACAGGAGTTTGAAGCCAACTGGGCATCGCTTGATAAACGAAAAATGCCTGAATGGTTTCAACAGGATAAATTCGGCATATTTATTCACTGGGGCGTATATGCAGTGCCTTCTTATGCGCCGGTAATACCGAATAGTGGCGACAGCTATGCAGAATGGTACTGGTACCGCCTCAATGAAAAGAATAAGGATTTTGTGGCTTTTCATAATAAGAATTATGGTGCTGATTTTTTGTATCCGCAATTTGAGCAACAGTTCAAAGCAGAAATGTTTAACCCGCAACAATGGGCAGATGTTTTTAAAAAATCCGGTGCACGTTATGTGGTGCTAACTTCCAAGCATCATGAGGGATATTGTTTATGGAACAGTGCTGAGGCAGACCGTGACTGGCAACGCCCATGGAACGCTGTAACGGGCACGCCTAAACGCGATTTACTGGGCGACCTTACCAGTGCTGTAAGAGCGGCGGGAATAAAAATGGGTTATTACTATTCTTTATATGAATGGTTCAACCCGTTGTGGCTTGCAGATAAAAAAAAGTATGTAACAGAACACATGATACCCCAGTTTAAAGACCTGGTAACAAAATATAAACCATCCATTATTTTCTCAGATGGTGAATGGGAACTTTCTGATACTGCCTGGCATAGCGAAGAATTGCTGGCCTGGTTATTTAATCAATCACCCGTTGCGAAGGAAGTGGTTGTTGACGACCGCTGGGGTAGTAATACACGGGGGAAACATACAGGGGCCACTTATACAACATCCGAATATGGAAGCGGCATGGATGCAAGTGTTATTTGGGAAGAGAGCCAGGGCATCGGCCATTCTTATGGCTATAACCGCAATGAAAAACTGGAAGATTATAAAAGCAGCCATGATCTTATCTTAATGCTTGTGGATATTGTATCACGAGGTGGTAACCTTTTGCTGGATATCGGCCCTACTGCTGATGGTCGCATTCCTGTGATCATGCAGCAACGCCTCACTGATATGGGTACCTGGCTGCAAACAAATGGAGAAGCAATTTATAGTTCAACGGCATATAAACAACCCTATCAATGGAGCGAAGGTAAAAAACCTGAAAAAAAGACAGAGAGCTTTATGGCTGGTTATAATATTGCCGAAATGGTAAAACCCCGTGAAAACCTGGCACACATAGAAGCATTTTTCTCTGTTAACGGAAAAGACCTTTTTTGTATTTTACCGGCCTATATTCAGCAATTTCGAATTCGTGGTTTTAAAGCTTCTGCGGGAAGTACCGCAAGTATATTGGGTACCAATAAATCATTGGCGATAAAGAATGTTGATAATGATTGCGTCATTGATCTATCCAATTTAAAACCCGGCGATATCTCTCCGGAATTATTTGTTATAAAGATCAAAAATGCGTTATAGCTCATAGCATATCACGCTAAGACATGGGGCATCTTAGTTGCAGTTATCCAAAACAAAGCGAAGGACATTATTCATCCGCAGGATATATGGCACTTGGAAAAGCTGATCAGTATTATGCGTCTCAAATCGTCTTCTCATCTTTTATCTAACACATCATTCATTATCAGCGCCATTCTTACACCCAATACCCAGGTGCCATCGGTCCCGAAATGAAGATGATCCTGCGGATACTGTGTATCCTTATCATTGGCCCTTTGACTAAGGTCATCAGTTTGAATTACAAAAGCCCCTGTGACCGATAAAGCCATTCCCGACTTTTCATCTATATCATGCTCCGCCTGCCTTACGGTTCTGATTCCGGAACCCGTGAGTGGTGGAGGGCAAACGTAGCCACAAAGAAAAGCCATCCCGGGAGCATGCATTTGTTCCCGCACACGATCTATAAAATGTTTTAGAAGTATTCCATATTGAACACTTATAGAATCCGGAGAATAAGCCTCGGCTTCACCTTGTTGCCATATCATTCCTCTTATTAAAGGTTCATATCCTCTTGCTCTCAAACTATCCAATCCGGCATTGACAGTTTTCATGAATTCTTTGAATTCGGAACCATAGTGCAGACTATCCTGTTCATCGTTTCCAGGGTTCCATTGTGAATATAAATTGGTACCGCTTCGTGCATGTTTAATGATGGCTATTTGTGCACCAGGCGATGATGCCATTATCCTGCTTGCAAAACCTAACTCAGGGCCAAACCTGTCGGGAGATTCCGAAGCCTGGTGCATGGGCTGCCAGGTATATGCAGGAAAGCCGCTGTTTAAGCCTGGAGGGGCCGAATGAAAGAGCATGACCCGTTTATTTATTTTCATAGTGTCGGCCATGTTTGCCATATAGCCCTGGCCGGTAGCGTTTGACTGACCGCCGATCAAATAAACTTCAGCAATCTTTTTATTTTGAATTACAGCTGATATTTCATGGATCAATTCATCTGACATTTTTTGTGCTTCGCTTAATGGCAAACCAACCGGTAAGCCCGGCCGCTTGTGTTTTGTTGCCATGAGCCATGCATCGCGCATCATACCCTGGCGTTCAGTAACAAGCTTTACAAGTCTTTCGGCATTTGGAACATGTTGCAAACTTTCAATTATGCCCGGTGATTTGGCTACTTCTTTAAATCCCAAATACAAAAGTATTTGCCTGGCTATGATCCAATGCCCCGTTTCACCCGGGTGCACTCCATCGGGTGCTAATTCAAAACCATCGAGCCCAAACTTTAGGTCAACCTTACGGTGCGCCTCAAGATACTTTTTCATTGGGTAGTGTATATCTATTACCTCCCATTTAGATGAGGATCGCATGCTTAGTATCCAGTCTGCATAATGATCAAGAACTGCCGAATAACCTTTACTATTTCCTTTTACTTCGTCATAATCCGTTGGGGTAAGGTGGATGAGCGTGGCTCCTGTTTTTACTACCTCATCATGCAGCCAGTTGATACCCTCCTTAAATTTCTGAAAACGATCTTTATCAAAAGGCATGGATATGCCATCATTCATTCCATAGCAGGCAAATACAAGATCAGGCTTTGTCTGCTCAAGCACCCTCGCCAGTCTTTCATGAAGGTCAGGCCTTGGAAAACGGCCACCGGCATGGCCCGGTTCTGAAAGGCCGGACACTGTTTCGCTGGGCAAGCCAACATTAATAAACTCCAATTGCCTGCCTGGATATTGTACCTTTACATAAGCCTCAATATCATTTACATAATTGCCTGCCCATGTTATGCTGTTACCGAGAAAAAGAATCCGCTTAATATTGGGGGCGATGCTCTGGGCAAAAGATGGTAAACTCTGTAAATAAATACAGATGATTAGCAAAGCGATGCGAATTAATTTATATGGTTTAAACATGAATTATCAATATTGTTTATAGGCAAATTTTGTTTTTAATATTTAACTTTTTTTCTGCTTATCTGAACAAATGTTGGGTGAAAAATAGAGATCATTGATCCACTTATACTAATTTATCCTGCGAATGCTAAGTGTTTTAACATCGACAATTGTGTGCTTGTCACCATGACAAAGTTGTATACCAATTGCCCCATCAATAAACCCCGCCGCATGAATTGTATCAATTGTTTTAACTCCATTTAGCCACGCTTCAATATGATGCCCTTTAGCAATAATATAATAATGGTTCCAGTCGTTGTCTTTTACTAATTTATCTGCCTTTTCTTTTGGATATTGCTGCACCATTCCTGCTCTTCGTTCTTCCCAAAGACAACCCCAGTAACCGGGGCCCATATCGACCTGGTAACCAGGAACATTATCAGCATCAGTTGGGTGTATGCGGATGCAAACTCCGGAATTGGCTTCCCGCCCACTCATACGCACTACCGCATTTAATTCGTAATTTGTATAGACTGTTTTTGTGTATGCATAATTATGCAATTTCCCGCCGTTATAGTCGCCATGCAATACTCCATTATCAAGTGACCATGGAGGTTTGGCGGCATTCCACTCATCCAGGGAACTTACAAGATCAATCCAACCTTTACCAACAGGTTTATCGTCAATTAATTTGCCGCCCTTCGGCAATGTATTGCCGGGAGCAACATCATTGGCTTTTGATCTATGTGTACTGCTGCACGCGTTTATGAAGTAACAGGAAATTAGCAATAAACCATACATTCTATTCATAGCTATAAATATTATTTGATTTACTATATTTTAAATTTCATTTGCAGCGTTTTTACTTAACCGTTAGCCTTAATAAAACCGATCCGTGAGGATTTATCTTTTGCGAATACTTTTTCTTAAATACTCCCAGGCCCGACTTCTTCCACAGATCTCTTATTGTTGCACTGCCTTTTATATTAAGCGAAGCAAAATCAACAGCAACATCACGGACCTCATTGCCGATGTTGAACAAAGCCACATACAAGTCCTTGCTGCCGCTCACATTCGATACCCATACCATGCCGCTATCTTTCTTATACAGTTGTCTTGGATCTTCTCCACGCTGGTTTACCGCGAGCACTTCATCGTTGGTAAATAATTTTAATTCCAGTTCCCCGTTCTCAGGAAGATTGCCACCGAGCATAAGCGGCGAACGATAGATGCACCAGAAATTCATATGTGTGTATAATTCATCTTCTGTAAACCGGCTGTATCGTTCGGGGCCAACCGGCCCTCTTTTAGAAAGCTTACCGATCTGTATCATATCACAATCAGGCCAGTGGCCCGGGCCACCCACGCCTTCCCAGCTTTTAGCATAATTGAACATGTGTAAGATCATTTCCCAGTTGTCCCAGAAGTCATCGGCCATGCGCCACATGTTGGAGTACTGTGCTGCATGCGCTGCCTGCTTTACCGGTGTTTCACCTGGAGAAAGACTCAATATAACGGGCCTGCCACAGGAAATTATTGCTTTATGATATCCTTCTATCTCTGCGTTACTGTAAGGCCTGGCTATATCATCTACCTTAATAAAATCAACATCCCATGATGCATATAATTTCAATAGAGAATTCAGGTATTCCTGTGCTCCTGGCTTTGACATATTCAATCCATACATGTGATTCATCCACGGGCATTTTGATGATGTATCTGCAATCATATCGGCCGTAATTCCATTTGTTCCCAATACCGGCGACTTTGACCATACAGCCTGGCGCGGAATGCCACGCATTACATGAATACCAAACTTTAATCCCAAAGAATGGACATAATCACTTAATGGCTTAAATCCATTGCCACCAAAAGCCGAAGGGAATTTATGTTCATGTGGTAAAAGCCTTCCCCATTGATCCATAGTTAACCAGGGCACATAAGAACCATCCTGAAGCTGCTTTTGAAAAGGGTTACCAATAACACTGCCGGGAGGATTATCATAGGACCACAAAAAATCAACTACTATATATTCCCAACCATATTGTTTTAGATTCTTTGCCATGTAATCCGCATTCGCCTTTACTTCATCTTCATGCACGGCAGAACCAAAACAGTTATAACTGTTCCATCCCATTGGCGGGGTTGTAGCTACCTGCCCGTTTACACTTATACAAAATGAAACAAGCAGCCACGGTACAGTAAATATGATCTTTTGTAAAGCTTTCATGTATTGGTTTTAATTGTTTTTTTTTTAGTTTCCCTGGTTTACTCTTATTAACTCACTATTAATTTATTATAGATGAAATCCGGAACAAGGTTACGCAATAAGAGTTAACTTTTTGATTAAATTACCTTTTTAAATACCTGTATCCTGTTTTTCCATACATCCCTGAAACTATAGTTCTTAATAGCGGTTTGTGCCGGCAACATACAAAATTGGTGACAATTTTTTTATCGAACGGATAACAATTGACTTATGGGGTACAGGTATAAAATTATAGCCAGTTGAGATGAATATCAAATAACAACGACAGCAGTTTTCCCTATCAGGAATCACAGAAATAATAAACCCGGGCAAGCCAATTACAAACGAGGCAAAATAACCCTCCCGCAGGAATGCGGGGAAGTGTGATTGCTTGTATATCACTACTGCCCTGAGGAAATATTTTTAAGTTCATTGAAATTATTGTTGGATAAGGGTTTTAGCAGATTTTAAGGTTCAAATGATTTCGGCAAAAAAAACGACTTCTCAATCGGCGAAACAATTTTACAGGTTTTGCAAACTTAGTAGTAAATGAAACATAAGTCATTGCTACCTTATTACCTTATTAAATGGATTGATTCTATCTTCATTTTATTTTAGAATAAGGCAATAAGGTTTGAATCATTTAATGCATTTGTTTTCTATTAAGGTTAAAGACATGCAAAGCGTTATGCGGGAAACGATGTTCGCATTTGGGTGTATGCCGCCACTATTGTATACGCCACAATATCATTCCTGAAATTGATCACGCGACTGATGAAATATTACAGGTTTTAGGTATCACGTTATTGAATAAAAATCAGTTAATCCAACCGTTTGATAATTCGTACCAACAAAATTTCAAAGAACCTAATAATAACCAATTGATTATCTTTTGGTTTTTCCTGGAAGCTGTTTAAAAAAGAAATTTTCGTTTACCATATTGCGGCCTGCCTGTCCGGTAGGCAGGTTGGTGACACCAACCGCGGCGTTCAGCCGCGGCCAGTGGTGCCCACCGCCCGCTTTTATACTTATACGAAATCTTACAAATCATTTTTAAGCAGCTTCTTAGGACGGTAGTGCTTGTATATCACTTTTTATTATGAAACATATTTACAAATTCTATCCCCAATTTTTATTACATACAATTATTCATAGCGTAAAGAATATTTATAATGCAGAAAGTACATACGTCTTTCCTTTCGTGGTATTGAAAACTACCAGGTAACCATTCGCATCGCTATAAGCCTTACCGTTTATTTCTTTTACATGCACCGGTACACTGGTTCTGATTGTACATATGCCTCCTGAAAGTGATCTTATAACGGCATCGGTTAGACGATGATTTTTCCAGTTTATCGAAACCTCAAAATTGCCCCTTGCCTTCAGGCCCTTCACTTCGCCATCCTTCCACGCATCCGGTAATGCAGGCAGAAGATATATTTCCTTGAATTGGCTCTGAAGGAGCATTTCCGCCATACCAGCCGTTCCACCAAAATTTCCATCGATCTGGAATGGAGGATGGGCATCAAAAAAATTCGGATACGTGCCCCCACCTTCCTGGTAATTAGTACCGGCTTCACTGGTTGCATGCAGCAGGTCTTTCAATAAAAGATAAGCATGGTTTCCATCCAGCAGCCTTGCCCAGAAATTGATCTTCCACGCCTTGCTCCAGCCGGTTCCTTCATCCCCCCTGATCTCTAAAGTTTTTTTTGCTGCTGCAGTAAATTTTGGTGTTGAGAGTGGAGATATTTCATGACCCGGGTACAAGCCAAATAAATGCGATACATGCCTGTGGTGCACTTCCACATCTTCAAAATCTTTGTACCATTCCTGCAAATTACCTTTATGGCCAATCTGCAATGGAAATAATTTACCTTTCTTTTGAATTAACAGCGCCCGGAAATCCTGGTCCGCATTTAATTCTTTTGATGCATCGATAGTATTCGAAAAAAGATCCCAGATAATGGACATATCCATCGTGGTGGCTATAGATACTCCTCCCTGTTTTCCATCACCATACATGAAAACATTTTCCGGGGAAACAGAAGGCGCGGTAACCAGGTATCCATCTTTATTTTCTATAAGCCAATCAATACAAAAAGTTGCCGCACCTTTCATTAAAGGGTAAGCGGTATCTTTTAGAAACCGGTGATCGAGCGTGTACCTGTAATGCTCCCACAAGTCCTGGCACAACCAGTTTGCCCCCTGCATCCAGTTTGCCCATTTGGGATCCCCGCCACCCATATCTCCTACGGGGTTAGATAGCGCCCAGATATCTGAATTATGATGTGCCACCCAGCCATGCATATTATAAAATTGTTTTGCAGTAACAGCACCTGTTACAGAAATGTTTTCTATTAAATCAAATAACGGCTGATGCATTTCAGAAAGATTGGTAACTTCTGAAGGCCAGTAATTCATTTGGGTATTAATATTAATGGTATAATTCGAACTCCATGGGGCCCTCAGTTCTTTGTTCCAGATACCCTGCAGATTGGCAGGCTCTCCTCCCGGCCGTGAACTTGAGATAAGCAGGTAGCGGCCAATCTGGAAATACATTTCTTCTATCCAGGGATCCCGGGCTCCTTTGGAATAAGCCTGCAATCTTTCATCTGACGGTAAAATATTAAATTTGTTTTTAATCGTGCTTTTTAGATCCAGTGATACACGGCTAAAATATGTATGATAATCTGCCAGGTGATTTTCTATTAATTCACTAAATGATTTATTAATAGCCTTATGCAGGTAAGCAACGGCTAATTTATTTTCGTCTTTGCCATCTTTATCCGGGCATTTATCAAACCCATTGAAACTTGTTGCTGCCGACAGGAACAATAACACATCTGTTGCGCCACGCACATGAATACCACTGGTATCAACATTGATGTCGGCGCTTTTACTTACCGCTTTTATTCTCAATTGAAACCGCATGCCATTACAGGCGGCGGTATCTTCATAAATAACCGGGTTCTTGCTATTGAGATAGCTGGGATCAATATGTGCGGGCGCTTTTCCTTTCATCACCAATTCATTGCCCTCAACAGTATTTTGATAATGCAGTAAACTGTTAGTAGTTACATCAAAATCCAAAGCGTGGGCTTTACTGGCGGTGAGCCTTACAACAATTACCTGGTCGGGCGCTGATATAAAAACCTGTCTTGAAAATTGGGTACCGTCAATAGTAAATCGTGTAGTAGCAGTAGCATCCTGTATATTTAAATCACGGTAGTACGCAGTTGTCGTTGTTGATTTGAATTGCTGCCGGATGATTAAATTTCCCAACGGCATGTAAGATTCAGAATACAATCCCTGCATTTTTTTAGTTAGCTCATTTGCTTTTTCATAATCTTCATGATTGAGCAATGCATCTCTTATCACGGGTAAATAAGAAGCGGCCTGTGGATTCACATTTGCTTTCACGGGACCACCAGACCATAATGAACCTTCATTCAATTGTATCAATTCTTCATTAACTTTTCCAAACACCATAGCCCCCAGCCGGCCATTGCCAAGCGGCAGGGCTTCCGTCCAAAGATCAGCAGGCTTTTTATACCAAAGCTTTAGATCGTTCTGTGCGAATAAAAAACTTACAGATGTAAGTACTGCAAGAATAATTAAAAAAGCTTTCTTTATCATGATATAAATTATTAATCCATTTCGGCTATTGTTTTTATTACTTCGTTTGGACCATAAAGGCATGTTTCAAATGCGTCTTTAAGGCAGTCAAATTTTAACCGTTGTGTGATATATGCTTTAGGATCTACCAGCTCTTTTTTAATTGAATTAATTACGTGAACAAAATCTTCTCTTGTTGCATTGCGGCTGCTCATTAAGGTTGCCTCACGTTTATGAAATTCCGGATGACTAAAACTGATCTCTTCTTTTTGTAAACCGATCAATACAAATCTTCCGCCATGCGCCAGGTATTGCAGTGCATTGTTGATGGCTTTCTGGTTTCCCGTAGCATCAATAACTACAGTGGGCATATCATCGTTTGTAATTTCTTGCAATCTTGCATACACATTTTCTTCCGATGCATTGATGGTGTATTCAACCTTGAGCTTGTCTTTACAAAACTGTAACCGATTGTCATTTATATCAAGCGCAATAACCTTGGCTCCTGTGAGGCGGGCAAACTGCATGGCACCCGATCCAATAGGGCCTGCCCCGATTACCAAAACAAATTCATCTTTCATAATATTAGCCCTTCGTACTCCATGGGCACCAATTGCTAAAGGTTCTATTAATGCAAGCTCATCATATCCAAGCCCTTCACTTTTTACTAATGAATAAGAAGGAACAGAGATGTACTCTGCCATACCTCCATCCATGTGAACTCCTATAACTTTAATATTTGCACAACAGTTTGGCTTATTGTTTCTGCAGGCAATACATTTCCCGCAATTGAAATAGGGAATAAAAGTTACTGCTTCACCTGGTACAAATCCATCCGCGCCATCCGCTTCTATTAAATCGGCCGCCAATTCATGTCCTAATATTCTCGGATAATTAAAATAAGGTTGTGTCCCTTTAAATGCATGAAGGTCTGTGCCGCAAATGCCGATACGTTTGATCTTTAAAATCGCATGCCCGGCCTCTAACATTGGCGGTGGAATGTCTTTATACTCCAGTAAGCCCGGTTTTGTACAAATCAATGCTTTCATTCTAATTATTTTACTTCACTTCTTCCGATAGCTATCGGAACCCCATCAGCAGGAAGTGTATGGAGGATTATTAAATTTTTTAATGTGTCAATAATGATCTTAATTTTCCGACATTACAATCGTTGGCCTTTTTAGAAGCAATACCATATTTGTATGTAAACATACTTTTAAGATTCAATATTTTATATCAATTTTTTTTCAGATAGTTACGTTATATTACCTCAAATTATCAAGAATAAGATTTACATGCCACTTATTAGAGCCACATAGAGAGCAGATAGATTAAACTCATGATTCAGCGGTTAATTCGTTAGCATATTTAATAAATAAATATGCATTTTCTATGAGCCTGTGATTCCCCTATTTATCCTGGTTGGTGAAATAAAATACAAGAGTTGAATTTAACAATTGTGAGTAGATTTTTTAATGCTATTGCAAAACATTTGCCCAAAATTGCTCATAAAACTTACCGGGGTATTGAATTAACTAAAAACTTATTAAACTGAAAATTCTATTTTGTTTATTTTACGTCGAACCAATACTCTCCTGACCCAATTTGTATCAAAGCAACACTATTTTTGCGGTTAACGTCTTTATCACCTGCCAATATTTTATTTACGTAGATTTTTGATGATATTGATGCAGGTAAATATATAATGGCGCTGGTATTTACAGGAATATGAACATGCAATTGAAAAGTATTTTTTTCTCTTGTCCATTCACTTGTGATCCATCCGTAAGGAGAATGGAAATTTCCTTTAGCCCATAAGATATCACCAACGGGTTGCGGACGAATCCTGATCTTCTTAAATGCCACTGAACTGTCTTCCTGCCCAATTCCCGCAAGGCCACTATAAAACCATTCCATAATATGGCCCATCATTAAATGGTTGTTGGAAACATTCTCCAATGCGGCCCACGATTCTGTTAATGAAGTTGCTCCCTTTTTTAACTGAAATCCATAGCCGGGCACGTCATCCCGGTTATTCATGTCAAATATCATTTGAGATTTGCCGCCATCGTCAAGCGCTTTTATTAAAAAATGAAAACCAATATCACCGGCTGTTAACGCCTTGTTACCGGCATTAATTGAATCAATCAAATTATTTAGTACAGTTTCCCTGTTCTTCTCATTCACCAGGCCTACACATAAAGGCATTGCCATCGACGTTTGGCTTCCTGTTGAGTATATTTTTGTTGTATCATTAAAGAATTTTTTATTGAATGTGCTCTTTATGATTGCTGCCAGTTGACGATATCGCAATGCTTCGTTTTTCTTATTCAATATATCCGCTATTTTACTTAGCAAAGCGACATCATAATAATAAATTGAAGTAGCAGTTACTGCTTTTGGCGTAAGCTGTGCTTCACCCGGTTGGTTGGGCCCATAATCAAACCAATCTCCAAGGCCATAAGATAAAATATGAGTTGTTGATTTTTTTTCGAGATAAGCGATATATTTTTTCATCATAGGGTAAGCCTGCTGCAAAATATCTTTGTCTCCATACCATGTGTAAAGCAGCCAGGGAAGAATAACTGATGAACTGCCCCATTCGGGAGAGTCAAGGAAGCCATCTTTAAATACTGCATATTCAGGGGCAATATCAGGCACAAGCCCATTGGTCTTTTGTGCATCCATAAGATCAAATACCAGCTTCCGGTAAAGGTTATAAATATCAAAATTGTAATGTATGGAGGCACCCATTAAATAATCCTGCTCAAGCCAGCTTAATTTTTCCCTGTGCGGGCAATCGGTAATTACACTTTGCATGTTGCTTTTAATGGCCCAATTGATGACGGCATATATACGGTTGAATAATTCATCAGAGCAGGAAAATGATCCGTTGGACGTTGCGGAATTTCGTGTATGCAACGACGTTAGTTCTATGACCTTTGGCAATGAAGTTGTTATTGCTGTTTCAGGAACGGCTCCTTCCACCTGCACATACCGAAAGCCATAATAACTAAATGTTGGCTGCCATATTTCCTCATGGTCCCCTTTTAATGTGTATGTAAAATAATACGGTTCGCCCGATGCACTTTGGTTGGCCAGTTGTTGCTGATTGAGAAGCTCAGCGGGGATAAGTTTAATGGTTTGCCCCTTTTTACCCTGTACTATTAACCGGATGATACCGGAAATATTTTGGCCAAAATCATACAAATAAGCACCGGGTATCGGATGGGTTATTTTCTTTACTCCAAAAGAATCTTCGATTGAAACGGGATAATCATTTTCTGCTACCAGCTTTCCTTTGGGAGGCGTTACCAACAAAACGTTTTTCCACGACGCGGCATTGAATGTTGAAGTGTTCCACCCGGGTTGTTCTAATTGCGCGTCTACATCTTCGCCACCGTAAATACTTGTAAAAGTGATGGGCGAAGGAGCAGTTTGCCAGGTTGCATCAGATACTATTTTTTTAACAGAACCATCCTCATAAATAATTTTTAAACAGCATATCAGTTTGGGAAATCCAAATGCAGTAACTATTTTAAAATACCGTTCCCTGTTGATATTGTAAAACCCATTACCTGCTACAATACCTATTGCATTGTGGCCATTGCTTAACAGATCCGTTACGTTGTAGGTATTATAAAAGCAACTTTTATCATAGTATGTCCACCCGGGGGTTAAAAATCCTTTTCCCGGTTTAATGCCATTAATACTCATTTCATATTGTCCGAGACCGCTTATAAAAATAAGGGCACCTGCTATTTTTTTATCGACAATGAAATTCTTCCGAAACAAAGGAATCACTGGCCGTTGCATACATTTATTACGCAATGAATCAGCATCAGGGGCATGTATACCGGGCGCTACCCTCATGATTTGATCCATGTTTTCATACCCAATCCATTTTGCATTATTCCAGTCTTTTTTGCTTATAAGACCAGTGGTAAAATTTTGAATATTGCTCCATGCGGAACGCTTATTGTTTTTATCCCACACGCGTACCAACCAGAAATAGGTTTTTGCCGCCAACAGCGTTTTCCCTTTATAAGATATCAAAACGGATTGATCACTTTTCACAACAGCAGAATTCCAAACATTATAATTACCCGATTGTAGTTTGGTGATGGAAGAAGAAATTACAATTTGATAAGCTGTTTGATATTGCTCATTTGTATCAGATGTTAACTCCCATCCAAAATGAATATTAATAAGAGAAATTCCATTGGGGTTAATTTTATTTTCACACAATGCGGTCGCGATGTTTAATTGTGCGGAACTATTAAAAGCAAAAACATTGCATAGGATAAACAGCCTTATCAATCTCATACACCATTATGTTTTTTAGCTTAAATTTTTAAAATCTCTTATTTTTTACCACAGTAGGAACATAGTCACATAGGAAAACACATAGATAGGGTTTTAGCAACATGCATTTCTTTGTGAACCTATGATTCTACGCTTAAGTGACACAAGCCTGGTTGATAAAAAGCATTTTTTTTTCCGCATAACAAATATTTTCTGTTTACTTTTTATTGTAAAGCTCTTCGAGTGTCCATGCTTTATTTCTACTTTTATTTTCTTCCCTTATCTTCTTAACCTCATCGGGTTTAACAATCGGGGAAAGAACATTTTTAGTCCTGTGATTATTTCCAAATTCATACCGGGCATAACTCAATACACGGGCGATCCATCTATCACTATTAGCAGCCAACGCTGGCATTTCGCCCGGGTATGTTTTCCCATTTACGGGGCCGGTCAACCCGTTAAGTAAAAGCCGGATTGCAGTATTTTTTTCTGGCGGTTCAAATGGTTTTGCCGCTACGAGTGATGGGGCAGCTATAGTGCCTCCAATAGCCAATCCCTTTCCATCACCGCCATGGCAATTTGCACATAGCGATCTGAAAGTCATGGCTCCTTCCATGATTGTATTTTTATCTTCGGAGGTCATATTGACTAATCTGCCTGAGAGATTTTTTACGAAATCATTTTCATCGAGAGCCTTTTTGGTAGCCAACAGCATTTCATTGTTCGCATTCTGGTCTATGATTTGTTTTACAACATCCCTGGCCTTATCCGATTTTATATTATACATCGAGAGTAGCACCTGTACACGAACATCGTAGTCTGCATCATTTGTAAGCTTTGCTACCTGAGCTATTACTTCGCTGTCATCTTTTTTCATAAAAGATTCACTGATCCACACAGCAGTTTTTCTCACCTCGGGGTTCGGGTCATTTAAGGCATGAGAAAGAACTGTCTTGTCAGTTGCATCCAGTCCCTCAAGTGTCCACAAAGCGTGTATGCGTGCCAGGTGGCTGCTGTCATTTTCCGATACATTTTTCTGCCCGGTGGCAATATCTTTCAACGAAGGGATTACTGACCTGTCGCCACGAAGTATAATCAGCTTTTGAGCGTTATCCCGCCACCAGCCATTAGGGTGCCCCAGGTATTTCAACAGTGTTGACGAGGGTTCATTGAGCATATTTGGTTTAGGGCCGTTTTTGAAACCATCATACACTACCCTGTAGATCCGGCCACCTCCTGTATTTTTAGCAAAGCCAAGGCTATCAATTTTTTTTCGCAGAAAAGATCCTGGCTTTGTCCAGTTTCCCTGTTGAATGATCCCGTGGTTCATATCTACAATATACAAATTGCCATCGGGGCCTGTGGCGCTGTTGACAGGGCGGAAATTCATGTCGGAAGAAGATATAAATTCCATGCTGTCGTAGGCATTTTTAAGAATTGTTTTTCCTTTCAGATCTATCACTTTCGCCCTGCGTATTATTCTACCAACAGGTTCGCAAACAATATAATCTCCCACAAAGTCTTTTGGGAACTTGTCTCCCCTGTAAATAGATTGGCCGCAACAAGCCGTAAAATGATTAAGCGTATTGTTTCGGCGTAATCTTGAATTTCCTCCCTGCACATCCGGCGTAGCGATGATTGGCCAAACATCCTGGAACTCGGGGCTGAATTGATCCGCAAAGTCGAGGCTACCATAGACCGGGTTGATCTGGAATCCTAATACCGGCGTTTCTCCCCCGGCGCTGGAGAAAAATAAACGCCCATAATTATCATGCGTTAAACCCCATTGGCCATCGGTACCACTGGTAAGCGTATCAACCTTTATGGTACCGTTAGTATACCGAAACCGCACGGGGTCATAGGTCATATACATCCAGTTATCGAGGTTCCAATCCAGTCCACTGCGCTGGTGTTCCATATTGGCATCACTGGGAACGTATTTATCATTCTTATAGATTACTTTTTTGATATCTGCTTTTCCATCACCGTTCGTATCAGTGTAGCTGGTTATTTTAATTGAATTTGTTTCATTTACCAGCAACTCATTACCTGCACTTTGCATCATTCTTGGCAACAAAAGGCTATCGATAAATACAGAGCTCTTATCCATTTTGCCATCATTGTCAGTATCCTCGAGTACCATTACCCGGCTCCAGGGTAATTGCTCGCCGGTCGCATCAGCGTCTTTCATATAAGTAAGCATTTCCGCTACATACATTCTGCCATTACCATCCCATGTAATCGCTACCGGCTCTTTGATCATTGGCTCGCTCGCTACGAGTTCCATATGGTAACCTTTGGGAAGATACATGGTCTTCATACTTTCTTCCGGAGGTAAATAAACGGCCGTGGGATGCGGGTTAAAAGCAGGTTTTTGATTATCATTTCGCGTAGCACAGGTAAAAACAAGTATGGATAAAATCAACAGGCAGACAATCGATAATGTAACTTTCATGGATTAATAGTTTAATCAACTTTATAATTTTCCAGGCATGAAAAAAATTTTCAAGCCGCTTAGATACCAGGTTCCAACGGGCAATGTTATTAAGTTAAGAAAAATAGTGTCACCCCTTTCGGTTTTTAAATTCTGATGTTTTTAAATTTCTATAATACAGTAAACCCTTTTGGCTTAGTTGGCGATAGGCGGATGTAATAATTATAGAAAGGTCATAAACATTCAAAAAACTCAAAATGAGACTAAACTTACATCAATAAATTTTGTACACAAAGGATATATGAAAATGGGGCGACATGGTGGAACCTTGTGTTTCATCAATAAATTCCAGACCCATATCCTTTTTGCTTTCTTAAAATTACAATACACATAAACAATGCATGAAAGATTAGGGACTGCGTGTCCCACTTTGGCAAACCCGGGCTGAAATCGCAGATTCTTTCACGACCATGGAACAATTATGATTTCCTTTGCAGCATTACCTTAAATAATAATGTCATGAAACAGATAGCAAACATAGCTGTGAAGTAAATTTTGCAAAGAATTTTTAGATTTTAATTTACTATCGGTTAAATAATAAAGTTTACGCAAATGAATAACGAATAATCCGATTTATGGAAATAAGAATTGGTTTAAAGATGAGCGTTATAATAGCTCTCGTGTTAATTGCAAGTTATCCTACGAGTTCCTTTTCTCAAACCGCGCACAATTACAATTATGATTCTATGCCCAGGATGGTTCATCTTGGCCGCTCGTCACTTAGCTTTTCAATTTCACCTTATATTGTTAATAAAGCCAGGGCTCAACCTATAGCCGGAAATTATCATCTCAAAACAATCTATGCGAATGGCTTCGAAGCCGGATTAGATTATCATATTAATCTTAGTGAATGTTATTCAATAAGTGTTGGTATGCATGGTGGTGCTGCCGCAAGAAATTATAAACTTTTTATTTCTAAAAATGATTTTAATCCAAATTTGAATTTTGATGTGAATGAAAATGGCCAGTTAACAAGTGAATATGATTTTTATGCATGCATGCCAATTTGGTTAGAGAAGCGTTGGTTTACAAAAAGCAGTAGCTTCTGGAATGTTGTTACCGGCTTGAACGTTCGGTATTATCCGATAAGGTATTATGGGGACGGGGTTGAACTAATTTACCCGGATGTAAATGGAAATCAAATGACCGTTTTGGAAATAAACGCTTCGTTTGGCAACAATTTGCGTCCGTGGCTCAATTATAATATTGGCGGCGGCTACGCTATCTTACTTCGAAATAATAATTATTTACAAGGTAACCTGATGGCTAATTTTTCTGGTAAAAAGATCGTGAATGGTACGTATACAATTAATGTGAACGGCAAACCACAAAGCACCGGAACGTACTCTGCTAATTTATCATACATTGGTTTATCCTTCAGTTACATTTTTACCGGTGCAAATAAAAGAATGCGAAAATTATACGAAAGCAGATTGAAATAGCAAATGAAAAATGTTTTGTGCAAATACATCTTTGTTGTTTTTATCTTTACTAATTCAATAGTGTCGTTTGCGCAGCAAAATATTAAGCTGCGTATAGAAGCCATTTCCAAAGTTCTTTTTAAAGGAAATTATTTCGCTTTTCATCTAAGTCCGTACATTTCGCAAAAAGCAAAGGCTTTAAACCAATCAGGCGCATATCCATTGAACGCAGCAAACTCTTCAGGTCTCGGGGCCGGCGGAAATTATTTTATTAATTTCAATGAAAACTATTCATTGATAGTTGGTGCTCATGCAGGGTTTAGTGGGAGAAATTTTAAGTTATTTA
>JBDTZL010000031.1:0-5748 GCA_040005125.1 Ginsengibacter sp. | reverse complement strand
ATTTTGAAATTAAGTAATTTAAAATGTCACTAATTTATCCCTTGTGAAGTATAATAACATTAAATCCTTCCAGGGTCATCCATTCCTCGACTATTCTACCCAATCCAACATCAATTATTATTTTGAACGTGGATGGATCAATCATGCTCTTTCTTCTTCATGGGAAATTTTATCTGCTGCGTATACGAGACATGCTTTAATATCATTTTCATCCGGCAATGGAAATTCTTTAATGATATCTTCATGAGAAATCCCTCTTGCCAGCATTTTTAAAATTTGTTCCACAGAAATACGCATCCCTCTTATGACAGGCTTTCCTGTTAATACAGACGAATCATTTGTGATTCTATTCAATAACGTTGTTTCCATCTGCTAAATTTCTGTAAAGTTATCAAAAACAAAAGCGTATTCTCACTTATTTCAACACATCCAATTCCTTTCCAACTTTTGTAAATGCTTCAATGGCTTTATCAAGATGTTCCTGCTCATGTGCAGCACTTATTTGAACCCTTATTCGTGCCTGTCCTTTTGCAACCACCGGGAAGAAAAATCCAATAACATAAATTCCTTCTTCCAGCAGTCGCGCTGCAAATTTCTGTGCCAGCACAGCCTCATAGAGCATGATAGGTACAATAGGATGATCACCCGGCTTTATATCAAATCCTGCTCCCGTCATTTTTGTCCTGAAGTATTTTGTATTGCTTTCAAGCTTATCACGAAGATCTGTTGTTTCACTCAACATATCGAAAACCGCAATGGACCCACCTACAATACTGGGGGCCACTGTGTTGCTGAATAAATACGGCCTGCTACGCTGGCGAAGCATTTCTATAATTTCCTTTTTCCCGGTTGTGAAGCCTCCGCTTGCACCGCCCAGCGCTTTGCCCAATGTGCCGGTAATGATATCAACCCTTCCCATTACGCCGCGGTATTCATGTGTGCCTCTCCCCGTTTTACCTATAAACCCGGTAGAGTGGCATTCATCAATCATTACGATGGCATTGTATGTATCGGCCAGGTCGCAAATTTTATCAAGTTGTGCGATAGTTCCATCCATACTGAAAGACCCGTCACTCACAATCACGCGGTTGCGTAAGGTTTGACTTTCTTTTAATTTATTTTCGAGATCTTCCATGTTATTGTGTTCATAACGGAACCGCTTTGCTTTACACAAACGAACACCATCAATTATACTGGCGTGATTTAATGAATCAGATATAATGGCATCTTCCTCACCAAACAATGGTTCAAACACACCCCCGTTAGCATCGAAACAGGCGGCATATAGTATGGTGTCCTCAGTCCCTAGAAAATCGGCTATCTTTTTTTCAAGTTCTTTGTGAATATCCTGTGTACCGCATATGAAGCGCACACTGCTCAATCCATAGCCACGCCGGTCAATATATTTTTTTGCAGCTTCTATCACTTTCGGGTGTGCGGAGAGGCCAAGGTAATTATTGGCACAAAAATTCAAAACTTTTTTCCCGCCAACTTCAATTTCAGCTCCCTGGTCGCTGGTAATTATCCTTTCATTCTTAAAAAGCCCTGCAGTTTTGATCTGTTCAAGCTCTTCCCCTATCCTGTTTATGAAGCTTTCATTCATATCGTTTAATTTTATCTTACGCAAACCTACATGAAATCGCTAAATTTTGCAGTAGAATTGAATCATATTGACAAGAGATGTAACTTTTTGATGCCGGCATGCGTATAACAATAAACAAGCCCGCAGGAGTAATTCTAAATTGCCAATTGAGTGTATGACTGAGAAAGAATATAATGAATGTGTACATCTTTTTGCTGATAGTGTGTACCGTTTTATTGTTAAAAATTTGCGTCATGAAGAAGATGCTAAAGATGTAGTACAAACTGCATTTGAGAAATTATGGACCAACCGTGAAATAGTAGAAAACGGACGTAGTAAATCATATTTATTTACAGTAGCGTATCACCAGATGATTGATCATATAAGAAAAAATAAAAGAATTAAGCTGCAGGAAGATTTTTCTGCCGAAACACGAACAACAAAAGAACCTCATCATAATATTAAGAAAATACTCAACGAGGCATTAAGTAAATTAAGTGAAACGCAGCGGAGCCTGGTGTTGCTTAAGGATTATGAAGGATACAGCTATGATGAAATAGCAACAATTACCTCCCTGAGCATAAGCCAGGTAAAAGTTTACCTGCACCGGGCGAGGATACAGCTAAAAACCTATTTGGTAAAACCCGAAAATGTGATTTAAGATGGACATTAACAGAAATAATTACGAGGAATATTTTTTGCTGTACGCAGATAATGAATTGACGGATTTTGAAAAAGCTGAAGTATTAATGTTCCTTAAACAAAATAAAGATCTTGAGGAAGAATTCAGGATGATACACCACACTATTTGTAAACCCGATGGGAATATTGAACTGGCAGATAAATCATTTTTGCTCAGGGGAAATGAAGGATCATTCATCAATGAAAAAAATTGTGAAGAAGTATTTGTCCTGTATCATGATAATGAATTAACCGATAAACAAAAGAAGGAAACAGGGAATTTTTTATTGCTGCATCCACAACTGAAAAATGAATTTGAGTTAATTGGCCTTGCAAGACTTATCCCGGATAAGTCCGTTATCTTCCCGAACAAAAAGAAGTTATACAGAAAAGAAAAAGCAGGAAAAGTAGTTCCCATAATATTTTGGAGAGCGCTTGTGGCAGCAGTTTTCATTGGATCGGGCTTATGGATAACCCAGTTATATATTCAAAAGGGCAAAGAAAAACCTGGTGTGGTAATACAACCGGCTCGTACAAATCAACTTAAGCCTGCTATTGGGGGAAATGTTCTTCCTGTGAAAAAACCAGCTAATGCCATTGTTCAGTCGCCGGTCCGTAATTCTCAACCTTCCCGGACGGCAATAAATGAAAAAGAAAAATTGCAAAAATCATTATTACAGAAAAATAGCAACAATACTCTTGTAAAAACAACTGCAAGGACACATAAATCAAGTCAGGAAAATTTAACGGACCAGGCTCAGGAAAAAATAGATAAAGAAGTTGTAACTCCAGATGATAAAGAAGTTGCAACTGCAAACGATAAAATTAAAAACATATCAAAGGAACAAATTGCGGGTGACAATACTATTGAGCCATCAAAGGATTTGGCCCAAAATAATATCGGGGTAAATGAAAATGTTCAATCGGTTATGTATGCTCAAAATGCTTCTTATGTACAGGATGTAAATAATAATGGTCAAAACTATGTGTTTTACGATATTACCACCGAAGAATTTAAAAGAACCAAAGTTAGCAGCTTCTTGAAAAAAGTAAAACGGGTTATTGCAAGAAATAATCCCATCAGCCGTCTTTTGTCGGGAGAAGAAAGACAGGTCGTATCCAACTGACCAACAAAAAATCAACCACGTACTCACAAATATTAAAAAATGAAAAAGACAGCTTTAGGTTTTATGGGAATTTTATTTGCTATTACCTCATTTGCACAAACGGATTCAACTGAAATGCAAAAGAAAAATGATACCATTCGAATCGGGGGTATGATAATTTTAAAGAAAGACGATTCCACCCAAAGGAGGCATGTTAGTGTTACGCTTGGTAACAGGCGCAGGCAGGGAAGTTCTAATATAAGTACTGCCTCATTCATTATTGATTTGGGATTTGCCAACTGGGTCGATAAAACCAATTATGGATCCGCAACAGCTGGCAGCTATATTATAAACCGGCCTGGCTCTCCTGCTTTAGGAGAAAGCGATTTTAAATTGAAGACTGTTAAATCAGTGAATGTAAACATCTGGTTTTTTATGCAACGGCTTAACCTTATAAAGCATTATGTGAACCTTAAATACGGCCTTGGGCTGGAACTGAATAATTATCGTTTTAAACCGGCATTGAGCTTCAATGAAAGCGGCCCAAACCCATATAACCTTTCGCAAAACATCAGCCACGCTTTTATATATCGGGATTCGATAAGTTTTTCAAAAGATAAGCTGGCAGCAGATTATGTTGCGATTCCATTTATGCTAAATTTCAGGACCAATCCAAACTATTCTGACAAAGGCCTAAGCTTTAGCGCAGGTGTGAGTGTGGGTTACCTGTACAGCAGCAGGAATAAACAAAAAAGCAGCGAACTTGGCAAACATAAAAACCGCGGTGATTACGACCTTGAGAAATGGAAATTTTCTTATATAGCAGAACTTGGACTAGGCCCGGCGCATTTGTATGGATCTTATAGCCCCAACTCTATCTTTGAAAAAGGGCTCAATTTTATGCCTTATAGTGTTGGGATAAGATTAAGCAACTGGTAAATTCACAACCCAGGAGGTTTTTTTGAGAGTCTTCAATTTCAGAACATTTCAATAAACCTTCCTGTGTTTTTCGATATTGATAAACCTCACAGGTTTTCAAAACCTGTGAGGTTTGTGGACGATGTGAGATTTTAGAGACGGAGGTTATTTGCTCAAGTGCATGCTTCTCTCCTTATATAATTGCCTGAAGTAGGGATCGCGCAGGTCTTTTATAAAGCGAATGGCTTCACCGGTACTTTTCATTTCAGGCCCCAATTCTTTATTAACTCCGGGAAACTTATTGAAAGAGAATACAGGTTCTTTAATAGCAAACCCTTTGAGCTTTTTTTCGAAAGTAAAATCACTAAGTTTGGCTTCACCCATCATGATCTTCGTTGCAATATTCAGGTAAGGAATTTCATAAGCCTTGGCAATAAAAGGTGTGGTACGTGATGCCCGTGGATTGGCCTCGATCACAAACACTTCGCCGTTTTTTATCGCAAACTGGATATTGATAAGCCCTTTGATATGCAATGCACGGGCAATTTTTTCAGCATACTCTTCCATAGTATGCACAACCAGCGGAGTCAGATTGAACTGCGGTAAAACCGCATTACTATCGCCACTATGAATACCGGCCGGCTCTATATGTTCCATCACACCCATTACATGAAACTCTTCTCCATCAAAAATGGCATCAATTTCCGCTTCCTGGCAACGGTCCAGGAAATGATCAATTAAAATTTTATTATTGGGCAAATGTTTTAATAAACTGAGTACCCCCTTTTCCAATTCCTCATCATTCAAAACAATACGCATGCGTTGGCCTCCCAACACATAACTTGGCCTTACCAACACCGGGTATCCCACTTTTTTAGCCACTTCAATAGCATCATCCGTATTAAAGGCAGTGCCATAATTCGGATAGGGAATTTCCAGTTCTTTAAGCATGTCGCTGAAGCGCCCGCGGTCTTCCGCAATATCCATATTGTCAAACGAGGTACCAATAATCTTTATTCCTTTTTCATCCAGTCTTTTTGCAAGTTTCAATGCCGTTTGTCCGCCCAACTGAACGATAATTCCATAAGGTTTTTCCAGCTCAATAATTTCCCAGATATGTTCCCAGAAAACGGGTTCGAAATATAATTTATCTGCAATGTCAAAATCGGTAGAAACTGTTTCAGGATTGCAATTGATCATAATGGCTTCGTAGCCGCATTCCTTTATAGCAAGCAACCCATGTACGCAGCAATAATCAAATTCAATACCCTGGCCGATTCTATTGGGCCCGCTGCCCAATACAATTATTTTCTTTTTTGAAGATGGGATGGATTCGTTGTGAATAATATTAGAGTTCATTGGCTTCTTTCAAGACATTTGAATATAAATTTTTATCAATTCTAAAAGTAGTATTTGTTATTAGTTCATCTAATATCACTAATAACAATCATTTCAATAAAT
>JBDTZL010000073.1:0-1734 GCA_040005125.1 Ginsengibacter sp. | reverse complement strand
TCAATAATTACTTTTCCGAATGCAAAACATGAGGAACCAATCAGGTGAATCCCCGGTTTGTTTACGACTATCGATTCTTTATAAGTGCCTGCTTCTATAAAAATAGTCTCACCGGGCGCTGCCGCATCAACAGCAGCCTGGATAGATCCGCCCTTATGTACAATTATGACCTTACCCTTCCCTTCAGAGTCCCCGTCATGACACGGTGAAGGAAAATCTTTTTTGCAACCCGTAAACGCGATTGCCATTGCAAATACACCTGCAAGTAAGCAGCCGGTTTTGCGTGATAAAAATTTTGACTGCCTGAATTGTAGTAACCTTTTCATTTTTGACCTCCTTTTTTTTAATTAATAAATAAGAAAACATTTTGTTGATTGAATTATATGATAAGTATTAGTTTGTATCAGTAATCTTAGCCTGAACTGAGTTTATGTTTCGGCAAGGGTGCTTTATTTCATCGGCCAAACCGTTCATCTTTAGTAAGGAACAAATTGGTTTGTTTTGAAATGTTACCATGAAAATGCCCGCTACTATGGCGATTGATTTTTCATTTGTTTAAATGTTAATAACAATTGTAAAATACTATCAGCCTGTACCTCTGACAAATTAATAAATACTAAGGAGTTTTTGCTTTTAGGTTTTTTGGCAACGTGGTGGGTCCGAATGTTTATAAAGCAGGAAAACTTGCTAAAATCCAATACATGAACAAGGACCAACCGTAGTAATTACTAAAAGTTAAGCGCCGGTTTATTGTTTTTTACTAAAAGTTTTCTTCTTTTTATCGTTGTAAACTTAGTATCCCTCCATCGGATTTTAAATACCTTCTGCAACCACATTTCCCCGAGCCGGCGTTAAATATAACAGGTTGAAGATAGATAAGGAATTGATAATTTTCTAGCATTCCCGGAAAATATTTTCCCGATTAATTCTTTATTTTGTGGCATAATCAATAAATATTTTACATGAAAAGAGAACTCACTTCCTGGTATAGCCCTTCACTGGATAAAGAAATGCCCATTGCGGTTTATGGCGATTATGGATTTGCGCTTTTACTGGTACCTACTGCTGCCGCAGATTATCTGGAGTATGAGCGTTTTCAATTGATTGACAGCCTCGCACCATACATTGACGCAGGCAAAATAAAAGTATTTTCCATCAACAGTATCAACAACGAAAGCTGGCTCAATGATAATATGTTGGGTGAGCACAAAGGCATTCGGCATAACCAGTTTAACCAATATGTTTTTAATGAAGTGGTTCCATTTATAAAGACAAACACGTCGGGCGATACACCCGTAATAATTTCGGGGGCAAGCTTTGGCGCATTGCACAGCATGAACCTGTTTTTAAAACGGCCCGATATCATCAATGGAGTTATTGCAATGAGCGGCGTGTATGATCTCCACGAATACACGAAAGGGTTTAATGATGACCAGGTTTATTTTAATTCACCTGTAAATTATATGCCTGATCTTAATGATGATTGGTATTTGTATCATATACGAAAGAGTAATCATATACACATACTCTCCGGCAGCGGAGATTATGAAGATCCTGGGGCTGCAGGACAATTTGCAAAAATATTATACGATAAAGGAATAAATTATGAGCTGGACATTTGGGGAGCAGATATGAAACATGACTGGCCTACCTGGAGAGCAATGCTTCCTTATTATATTGAATCAAGATTTTAAACTTTTGGAAAGTTCTAAACTTTCCAAAAGTTGAAAGTTC
>JBDTZL010000423.1:0-5763 GCA_040005125.1 Ginsengibacter sp. | reverse complement strand
GGCGTTTGTCCGTACTTATTTTTCAGGTTTGGGTTTGCCTTGTTCTGCAGCACCAATTTCATGCAATCCACAGAAGCATACAATGCGGCATTTATTAAAACATTATCACTATCATCATCGTATGCGTTTGGATTAGCGCCTTTATCGAGAAGCATTTTTATTTCTTTTATATTGTTGTTTTTAACTGCAACGAATAAAGGAAGCTGCTGCGCTTTGACTTCCTGTATTAAGAATAAGACAGAAAAAGTAATGATCAAGCTGAAATAAAATGTGCCGGTATAGTTATTAAGCTTCATAACATTATTTGTGAATGTGATCAGTTACTTTTAGTGTTGTAATCCCGTATTCCAGTAGGTTGGCAAAAAGTTTAGCATTACCTGCAGCAGGTTACAATAAATGAAAAAAAAGCCAATAAAAATAGTTGCCACAATAGCTGTAAAACTTAGCAGTATGAAATCTTTGTTGCGATAATTCATGATTAGTTTTTTAGATGGATTGATTATATTATCATTTTATAAAAGTACCCTGGGCGTTGGAGCTTATCAATCACATAAACTGGTGATTTTGCCGGCAGAAGGGGAAAATTTCATCTTTCGATGTTTTCTATTTTTGATTGTTAGCCGGCCTGTTCAGTTTGATAGCTTTCTGCAAGCAATCTGCGACCTGCTAAAATAGTCCAGACAGGAAGCGTAGGAACTCCCATTAATGAACCGATCAAAAGGATTTGATGCAAAATGATGTTAGCCGTGGTAAAGGGAATTCTCTCTAAAGCATCAGTTGATGCGGGCTGGTATGCGAAGAAGAATCGTGTCCACAAAAATAGAGTATCCGACGGGGAAGATCCCGACAAGTACAAGGCCTGACCCGACAATCATTCCAAACCACCTAAGCCCGCTCGGAAATAAGCCTGACAATTGCCGGTTGACGCCTATGAGCCACACTCCGAAAATACCCTGGGGACACATGTACAGCGTGTCTGCCACAATTTTTGGGAATATAAGTAACAGAAAAAGAATGACAAGACAGATCATGGTGATGCCTGTTACGAGCGTCGTTTTGTTCATGTTAGGGGAGCATTTTTGTGAGAGTTTGTGAAGTGCAAAAACAAACGGAATCATTAGCAAAAATTGAAAAATAACTCCCCCATCATGGAACCTTATCATCAGAATAAAATTGTCAGGATGCATTATTAAGACCGTTATCAAAAACCCGAAGGCTAAGAAACCGATTACGCCGCTGGCGATTGCAGAATTACCCGAATTGCGATATGAAGATTTCATATTTTAATATTGGTATTATTTTATTTACTTCTTTTTGTAACGCTCAATTAGCATAAGTTAATATCATATTAAGAAATAGTTATCCTCCTTTTCCATTATCCAGGCCATTGCTTGTGTCCTCACAAACCACGTGCTGCTGCGTCGTTTTGGAATGCATCCTGAAAGGAAAGATTTCATATTTGATGTTTTTATTTTTGATTGATGGGATAACTTTCGGCATTGTGACTTTTCACAAGCAGTCCACGGCCTGTCAGAATGGTCCATACGGGAAGTGTAAACACGCCCATGAAAGAACCGGTATAAAGAATTTGATGCAAAAACATATTTGCAGAGGTAGCGGGATAATACATTGGAGGCGCGGCCGGAATTCGTATGGAATCCATATTCACAAAAATGGCGAAGCCCAAAGGAAAAGTGCCAACAAGCGCAAGGCCCAATCCAACGACTATACCGAACCATCTGAGGAAAGGATGTATTAATTTTTTCAGCCGCCAGTTAACGATCATCAACCATATACCGAATACACCCTGGGGTATCATATATAATATGTCCGAAACGATTTTTGGAAATATAAGTAACAGGAAAAGCGCGGCAAAACAAATCGCTACAATGCCTGTATTGAATATTGCTTTGCTCATTCCTCCGGAACTTTTTTGTGAAAGTTTGCGAAGCCCAAATGCAACAGGGATCATCAATATAAATTGAAAAACAGCCGCCGCATCATGAACCCTGCTTATAAGTATCCCTTCAGCCTCACTCGTATCGCGCAGTACTAAGTAACCCAGCAGAGAACAGATAGCCAGGATACCAAACACGCCACTGCCAATGGCCGACCAACCTTCAGTACGATATGACGATTTCATAATTTATTATCGGTATTAGTGTAAACTTTTCTCTTTATTCGATGCCGCTGTCAACTTCATCTCAAGAAATAATTCTCCTTCTTTCCCATTAGTTTCAGATCTTGACTGAATAAGCCAGGTATTACTTTTTGGTTGCCATATTATGTGTTGAACGATATTCGTATCAGCTCCAAATTTTGCGACCGTCTTAAAGTCATTCCCATTTCGGTAACCATAACTAAACCCTTCCGACAAATCTTCATCCCCCTCTATGCTCATGCCGTGAATAGTATATCGTCTCTGGTAATGATCGTAACCTATGTATTCGTAATATTCCATCTGCACATGCCACCATGGAACAACTTCATTACTCTTTAAATGAATAAGCAGGTATTGATGGTTCAACACCCAGCCTGCATCAATCTCCGAAGTAAACACATGTCCATGTGCTGTTGCAGTGTCATGCCATTTACCAACAAGATGATCGAGGAGATCATCATGAAAGCGATGGTCGGTTGAATCCTTCACAGCTTGTGCAAACGATGGAATTGAAATAAGCGCTGCTATTAATAAAAAGTAAACTTGTTTCATTTTATTATTTAATTGTTTCGTAGAGCTTACTCAGTGAGGTTATTGTTTTGCAGTCGCCAATTTCATGTCTACCTGGGATTCAGATTCTTTTCCATTTACGAGAAGCCTCATATCAATGTCCCATGAATTTGAATGAGGTTCCCATGTGAACCGTTGTACAGTAGCGTTACCTGATCCAGCCCATTTTTTCACTAGCTTAAATTCGTTACCTGTTTGGTGCGCATAGCAAAAGCCCTCGTATGGTCCGTCGTCGCCGTGAACAGTCATCTCATGAACAGTATACCGTTTGTTCGTTGGATTATAGCCAAAAAAGAATTCACCTTCAAATGGCACATTTAACCACGGAACTACTTCATGACTTTTAAAATGAACATGCAAATATTGGTGATTCATAACCCACGCTGCCTCCAGGTCCAGGGTGAATTTTCCCTCATGCGCCACTGCGGCAACATCCCATTTGCCAACGAGCCGATCAAGGAGATCATCGTAAAACCGGAGGTTTTTAGTATCTCCGGCGTTTTGTGCAAATGATGGAATGGAAAGAAGCGTCGTTAACAACAGGAGGTATATCCGTTTCATTATTTCAGTTTACTGATGATTAATTAATTCTATAAAACTACCCTTATGGCTTCAACATGCCAATCACATAAACCGGTGATTTTTGATCACAGATTATTACAGAAGGAGGGTAATCGAATGATAAAAGAAAAAGTACTCAATTCAGATTCTGCAGAAGAGCGTAATGGGATATAACGATGTATGACCAGGTAACAAAGGCTGGTGCGTAATAAACACTCCTGGTTTAAAATGGCAATACGTTAATTAGCGCATATGCCAACGACAATCAACGGGTTAGTGATGAAAAAAATCTGAATACTATTCACACCAATTTTTGATGAATAGCTTTCGCTACAGCTTCGCTTTTGGAATGTACATGCAGCTTTTCATAGATATGCCGCACATGGGTACTAACTGTATCAATGGAAATAAAACATTCTGATGCAACAGCCTTATAAGCCTTGCCTTTTACGAGTAATGCTAAAATTTCCTTTTCACGCTCAGATAAATCAATGAACTCATTTTTCGGAGTATTGGATTGTACCCTGAACATCTGTAATACTTTTACAGCAACGGATGCTGACATCGGCGCGCCACCGGCGTACGTTTCACGGATGGCCTCAATCATCTTTTGCGGCGCTGTTTTCTTAAGCATATAGCCTGATGCACCTGCACAAATAGCGGCAAATATTTTATCGTTTTCCTCAAAAACAGTTTGCATTAGTATCTGTACCTCCGGAAATCTTTCCTTAATAATCTGCACTGCTTCTATACCTGATATACCTGGCATATTAATATCCATCATTACAACATCCGGATTTGCAGATTGCATGTTACGGACCAGTTTATTGGCATCTGCAAAAGCGCCGGTGCAATACATATCTTCCTGTGCGTTTACTAATTGCTGTAAACTTTCACGCAGTGTTTTATTGTCTTCAAATATGGCGACTCTAATTTCCATAAATATGATGTAAAGAAAACTTATTCATGTTTAAAAATTGCTCACCTGTTCATGTGATTTTGAATTTAAGTTGCGCAGTTGTTCCTCCATTAATGTGCGAGGTAATGGTAAAATTAGCATTGAGTTCCTGAGCACGTTTTTTAAAAGTATTCATGCCATTGCCGTTGAATACACCGGTAGTATCAAACCCTTTTCCATTATCAGTTATATTCATTTCTATATGATGATATTTTTTAGAAATATGCACAGATATTTTTTTCGCACAAGAATATTTTGCTGCATTATTAATAGCTTCTTTAAAAAATAAATATAAATTCTTACGCTGCTTCATTGTGAACCGGTAACTTGAAAGTGATTCATCAGTTATAAATTCAAGCTCAATGTTTGCGGCTTCCAGTATTTCTGAAGCGAAAAGGTTCATACGCTGTAAAATATTTTCAAACCGGTCATTTTGCGTGTTCACTGCCCATACGATATCACTCATATTTTCCTGTATGGCTGATGTGCTTTCACCTATAGAATTTAATAACTGCAGTGATTCCGGTGATTTTGATTTTGCCAGCTCACTCATAATGCTGATGCTGCTTAGCGCAGAACCAATATCATCATGAAGGTCATCTGCAATGCTGTTTCGCACGTTTTGCATTTGTTTAATTCGCCTGTTTCTTACAATAACACCTGCAATGATTAATGATATGGTAAGTAAAATAACCAGCAAATACATTTTGTACCGGTTTTGCAATGCAGTAGTTGCAGCTTCTAATTCTTTTTGTTGTTCCTGATCTTTAAGTAATGAATTTTGAAAGGCTGTTGTTTTTGCACGATTGTATAAGCTATCTTTTAAATTGACGGCAATTCTTAAATATTGTAAGCTGCTATCGGTGTTATTTTGCAATTGATAAACGTCTGCCAGCAGGTTTGAAGCTTTAAGCTTTCCTGCAGGATAGCTTTCACTTAATTTATCTTTTAAAACATTTTTGGCGTACCATATTGCGGAGTCAAAATTATTTTTTGCTTTAAAGGCTTTTGCCAGTCCATTGTAAGCATCCAGCACATATATTTTCATATTCATGGTATCGCTGATGGGAACGCTTAAATGATAATAATATATCGCTGAATCGTAAACAGCATTAGCCTCATAAGCCTCACCGGCATAAACATATACCTGGCTTTTTGCAAATCTTGCATCGTCAGTGTTTGCATTATACAAAACAGGGTTGGCTTTAAGCAATTCCAAACTTTTTTTGGCGCATATCAATGCGGAATCATATTTATGAAGCCCGACATATTGATCTACAATTACAGCATAACCTGAAAACAATTCAGCAGGAAAATACCGCTCTATCATTTGTAACACCACACGTATATATGTCATTGCAGTGTTATAATCACCGAGGGTAATGTAGCTGTCAGCAAGCATGCCGTTACTCCAGCCTATAGCATAGTTATCATTCAATTTTTTTGCAAGCGGAAACGCTCTTAACGCATAGTCAAGCTCAAGGGTATAATTGCCTGTGATATACAGTGAGTG
>JBDTZL010000353.1:0-19472 GCA_040005125.1 Ginsengibacter sp. | reverse complement strand
CACTTCGGCTAATACCAGTCATTTCCTTTATGCGCTCTGCTGCTCCTGCTGCTGTTATTGGCGGTTGTATTTGAAATAATTCCAAAATGCTGTCCGCATGATTTTCTAGCTCACTTTTTTTACTTCCATAATTTTTACTCAACAATGCTTCAAATCCCTTTGTTTATATGTTTTTATCCATTTACCAACTGCATTGTAGTGCATGCCAACTGCAAGTCCTATTTTTGCATTACTCCAGTCTAAAGAAGCTTTCAATAAACTGCAAAAATTCTTTTTTGAACCATCGGGTCACGATAAGCATATCGTTCGTAACTTAGTTTTTCAATCTCGGCTTTGCTGAAGTTGAATTGAAGAGTGGGTATTTTTTTGTTGAATTTGCAATTACAAAATTCCCCCTCTTTTTCTCAATTTAAAAATTCACTGTTTTGTCCTTGCGGAGTATAGCTAAATTTGCGAATTGATTTTTTCAAAATTTATTATTTAGTAATCATATGCTGTTAACTACTGACCCGGAAGGTATAAGAAAGGATTACCGTCTTCAATCTCTTCTTGAAAAAGATGTTGATGCAAACCCCATAAAACAATTTGAAATTTGGTGGCAACAGGTGATACAAAGCGGGATCGATGAGCCCAATGCCATGACACTTGCTACCAGCACTACTTCGGGAAAGCCTTCTGCCCGGATCGTTCTTTTAAAAGCTATAAAGAACAACGGCTTCGTTTTTTTTTCAAACTATGATAGCCGGAAGGGTAAACAGGTAAATGATAACCCGTTTGTATCACTTGTTTTTTTCTGGAAAGAATTGGAACGGCAGGTGAGAGTAGAGGGAACGATAAAAAAAGCCGGGATACAGGAAAGCGATGAATATTTTTCAAAACGCCCGGTTGAAAGCAGGATCGGCGCATGGAGTTCACCCCAAAGTGAAGTAATTAAAAGCCGTGAGATACTTGAGAAAAATGTTGCTGATTATACAAACAAATTCGACGTACCAAATATTCCGCGGCCACCTTACTGGGGAGGATACATCGTAAACCCAACATTGGTTGAATTTTGGCAGGGCCGCACCGGCAGGCTTCATGATCGTTTGCAGTATACCTTTGATGAAAAGGGCACATGGAAAATTGAGCGGCTGGCTCCTTAAAATCAACTTTCCTTTTTTTGCGCAGCTTTTGCAGCAACTTTTTTGGCTGCCTCACCAGGTTTGGAAGGCCTTGATTTTCCAAAGGACCCTTTAAATATTTTCCCCTTTTTTGTTTTTTTGTCTCCGCGTCCCATGTATACAAATTTATTTTCTGATTAAAAATTACAATACTATTTTTTGCTGTTGAAGAACAAAGCATAAAAAAAGCAAGATACATAAATGCACCTTGCTTTGTAAAAATTTTACGAAAAATCAGATTTTCGCTGATAATTCTTTCCCTGCCTTAAATTTCGCTACTTTCTTAGCTTTAATTTTAATAACGGCTCCTGTTTGAGGATTGCGGCCATTACGGGCAGCTCTTTTACTTACAGAAAATGTACCAAAACCAACAAGGGTAACTTTACCTCCGCCTTTTAAAGTTTTAGTAACTGCTTCTACAAAAGAATCCAAAGAAGCATTAGCCTGTGTTTTAGTAACTCCTGCATCATCGGCCATTTTGGCGATTAATTCGGCTTTGTTCATAATGATTTATTTGATTTTTTAACTGTGACAAATATAAAAGGTTTTTCATTGCGACAAAATCTTTTACAATTTTTTTTTTACACTTCTTTTGCTGAAATCCGCAATTGGCAAAGGTTTTAAATTATTTCATTAAAAATCAACCGGGGCTTTTATAAACCAATACTAGCTAAAACTCAATGCCAGTAAGGGTTTTAGCCATTTCACTTTCAAAAGCCTTTACTGTAAAGGGTTTCGCGGGAAGATGTGTCTTACACCACCCGAATTCAAAAATTAATATGAACAATTATTGCACATCCTTGAGAAGCGTTTGAAATATGATAATATTGATGCCTGATTTTGTGTTTAATTATAACCGGGGTTATACCCATGATGTCGAATATTGTTGTCGTAATCTTTAAAGTTGTTTGCAAATATTGTACAACAAAAGTTTTTCCATGGTACTACCCTGTCCGGCAATTCAAAAAAATAAACTCATAAAAAAAACCAGATATAAGGCACTTCCCGGATATAAGTTTCCTTTCGCCTCTGCAAATCATCTGCTGTATTATCAATGTTATGAATGTGTAAGCTTAGGGTGTAAGATCGAGATATACAGGGCAATGATCGCTGTGTTTTACCTCAGGAAAAATTTTTACATCTTTGATCCTGTCTTTCAGATTACCTGATACGCTGATATAGTCAATTCTCCATCCCTTGTTTTCAAGGCGGGTACTGGGTCGCAGTACATTCCACCACGAGTATTGGTGAGGCTCTTTATTTAAATGACGGAAGCTATCAACAAAATCATTCTCCAGGAATTTATCAAGCCACGCTCTTTCTCCAGGTAAAAAACCTGATGTCTTTTTATTTGAAACAGGATTATGGATATCAATTTCTTTATGAGCAATATTATAATCGCCGCATATAATTATTTTTGTTCTTGTTTTCCGGAGACCATCAAGATAATCCATGAATTCATTCAGCCAGGTATACTTATAGGATTGACGTGGCTCGCCGGTTGTGCCCGACGGGAAGTAAGCATTTATTAAAGTAATATCATTGAAGTCTGCGCGAAGCACCCTTCCTTCAAAATCACTTTGTTCATTGCTGTGCCCATATTCCACATTATCCGGTAGCAGCTTACTTAAAATTCCAACGCCGCTATATCCTTTTTTTTTGGCAGAGAACCAGTAGGAACGGTAGCCGGCAGATTCTATTAATTCAATATCAATATCATCCCTGGATGCTTTTATTTCCTGAAGGCAAATGATATCTGCCGGATCATTTTTGAGCCAGTCAATAAAGCCTCTTTTTATGGCAGCTCTTATTCCATTTACATTGTATGAAATGATTCTCATTACCGTGAATTTAATTTATATTGTAAAATTAATCATGAACAATGGAAAACCCCGAAAATATACAGGATTTAATCACAGATGACATTCATCCTTATTTTCAATATAGCCATGCTACACAGGGCCAGCGGTTTTTAAACTTTTTTATAGACAACGTTCTTATGCGCCTGACATTGACTTACGGGACGAGCTTTGTGCTGGGCAAAATATTGATGATGCTTTCTCCTGATCTTATGTTTAAATTAATTAATGAGGATGGCAAGATCGGCTTATATACATTAGCTTACCTTATCGTTATTGTAAATTATCTGGTGTATTACACACTGTGTGAAAAATTATTCAGGGGACAAACCCTGGGCAAACTTTTTACAGGAACAAAAGCTATGAGAACTGACGGCGAAGAATTAACATTTAAAGATGCACTTTTAAGAAGTCTTTGCAGGCTCATTCCCTTTGAAGTATTTAGTGGCTTCGGCATTCCATGGCATGATAGCCTGACCAATACAATGGTTGTAAAAAAGAGGTAATTATTAAACATGCAGGCTGCCATTGCTGGTTGCTCATCAACAATAAATTCCAAGACTGCCGTTGCCGGTCCGTGGCCAACTATAACATGTTTAATTTCTTATTGGGATATTGGCCCCATCACGCATCATAATCCAATTGCGGCCGTAACCATCTTTCTATTTCTTCCAAAGGCATGTTTTTTCTTTTTGCATAATCCTCTACCTGGTCTTTCCCAATTTTTCCTACGCCAAAATATTTACTTTCAGGGTGCGCAAAGTACCATCCGCAAACGGAAGATGCAGGATACATCGCCAATGATTCAGTTAAAGTAATACCCGCATTTTCTGTTGCATTTAATAATTCAAACAATTTATATTTCTCGGTATGGTCAGGGCAGGCAGGATAGCCGGGAGCAGGGCGTATTCCCAAATACCTTTCTTCAATTAGTTCCTGTGTGGTGAGGTGCTCCTCAGTTGCATAACCCCAAAATTCTTTCCTGGTTCTTTCATGCAGCAATTCTGCAAATGCTTCTGCCAGTCTATCAGCAAGAGCCTGCAAAATTATTTTATTATAATCGTCAAGTTCTTCTTCAAACTTTTTAATGTGTGGTTCTATTCCATGAATAGTAACGGCAAAGGCACCCAAATAATCGGAGTCGGGGGATGTGCCCGGTTTTATAAAATCGGTAAATGATAAGTTTGGCTGGCCCGGCGCCTTTTTTATTTGCTGACGAAGAGATTCTAATTTCACCTCTTCATCCTTACATTTCACTAAAATTGTATCGGGCGAAGTAGCAGCAGCTTCCCAAAAGCCAACAACTCCATTTGCGAACAACCATTCCTCGTCTATAATTTTTTTCAAAAGTTTTTGTGCATCATTATAAAGTGAGGTGGCTTCTTTTCCTATTTTCTCATCTTTTAAAATCTGGGGAAATTTTCCGTGCATTTCCCATGCGATAAAAAATGGCTGCCAGTCAATATAGCTGCTGATTTCACTAAGGGAATACTTTTTAAAAATCTTTGTTCCTGTAAATCCTGGCTTTATAGGGCTGAAATTCTCCCAATCAATATTAAATTTATTTTTTTGAGCTTCCTCAAAAGTCAAAAGGCTTTTGGCAGACCGCTTGTTCCCAAAATCTTCTTTTAATTTATCGTATTCGCTTTTTATTCCTTTTAAAAAAGCCGGCTTTGTGTCTTTGTTAAGCAAACTACCTGCAACCGTAACACTACGCGACGCATCCAGAACATGCACGATCCCATTGTCGTACTCAGGTGCAATCCGCACAGCAGTGTGCATTCTCGAAGTGGTAGCGCCTCCTATCATTAAAGGAATTGAAAAGTTGCGTCGTTTCATCTCTTTGGCAACATGTACCATTTCATCCAAAGAAGGCGTTATTAATCCACTGAGCCCTATAATAGAAACATCGTGCTCTTTGGCTGCCTGCAAAATCTTATCTGCAGGTACCATTACACCCATATCAATAACTTCATAGCCATTACACCCAAGGACCACCCCCACTATATTCTTGCCAATATCATGCACATCCCCTTTTACTGTTGCCATTAATATTTTCGGGGGGCCCGAACCTTCTTCATTTATTGTTCCCGCAGCTATATGAGAAAGCCTTCTTTCTTCTTTTTCGGCTTCAATAAACGGGAAGAGCCACGCAACACTTTTTTTCATTACCCTCGCGCTTTTTACAACCTGAGGCAAAAACATTTTTCCGCTTCCAAACAAATCTCCTACGATGTTCATCCCATCCATAAGGGGCCCCTCAATTACATCAAGCGGCTTTGGATATTTCAGCCGGGCCTCTTCAGTATCTGCATCAATATAATCAGTAATACCATTTACTAACGCATGGCTTAAACGCTTCTCCACTAAATCACTTCTCCAGGCTTCATCCTGTACTACAGTTTTTCCTTTAGCTTTTACGGTCTCTGCAAAAGCAAGCAGCCTGTCGGTTGAATCAGGGTTCCTGTTTAAAATCACATCCTCGCAAAGTTGTTTCAGGGAAGGCTCGATTTCCTCATAAACCTGTAACTGGCCTGCATTTACAATGCCCATATCCATTCCTGCCTGTACAGCGTGATATAAAAAAACCGCATGCATAGCATCTCTAACGGTGTCGTTACCACGAAATGAAAAAGAAACATTACTCACCCCGCCACTCACTTTTGTAAGAGGCATCAGCCTTTTTATTTCGCGGGTAGCTTCAATAAAATCCACGCCGTAATTATTGTGCTCCTCAATCCCTGTGGCGATTGCAAAAATATTCGGGTCAAATATAATGTCCTCAGGATGGAACCCTGCCTGGGTTGTAAGGATCTTATAAGCACGGCTGCAAATCTCAATTTTACGTTCCCGGGTATCTGCCTGTCCTTTTTCATCAAAAGCCATAACAATTACTGATGCACCAAAACTTTTACAAATGAATGCCTGCTCCAGGAATTTTTCTTCTCCTTCTTTCATGGAAATAGAATTGACAATGCATTTCCCCTGCACGCATTTTAATCCCGCTACAATGATGTTGAATTTTGAGGAGTCGATCATCACAGGAATTTTGGCAATATCCGGTTCTGCCTGTAGCAGGTTTAAAAAAGTAGTCATAGCTTTTTCACCATCCAGCAATGCATCATCCATGTTTACATCCAGGATCTGTGCACCGCTTTCTACCTGTTGTCTTGCTACAGACAATGCTTCTTCATAATTTCCGTCCCGTATTAAACGGGCAAATTTTTTGGAGCCGGTAACATTTGTGCGTTCGCCTACATTCACAAAATTTGTTTCCGGACGAACTACCAAAGGCTCTAACCCCGATAATTTGAGAAATGGTTTGATGTGTATAATATCATTCATCTATGCTTAACTATTTTTTATTCTTAAACAAGCTCCACGTCAAGAACCGGTAACTTTCTTGCTTCATACTTTTTAACCTGTTCTGCAATGTGTTTTATATGATCGGGGGTGGTGCCGCAACATCCGCCTACAATATTTACAAATCCTTCGCTTGCCCACTCTTCAATAATGTGAGCGGTTTCATGTGGCTGTTCATCATACTCCCCAAATGCATTTGGCAGGCCCGCGTTGGGATATGCTGAAGTATAACAGCTTGCTATTTCGCTGAGCTCCTCAATGTGAGGACGCATTTCCTTAGCCCCCAGGGCACAATTCAATCCTATACTTAATGGATTAGCATGAGACACAGAAATATAAAAAGCTTCCAGGGTTTGTCCGCTTAACGTTCTTCCGCTGGCGTCGGTGATAGTGCCGCTTATCATGATAGGAAGCTCCTGCTTTTTGGTATCCCGGAAATATTTTTTGATAGCATAAATCGCAGCTTTGGCATTGAGTGTGTCAAATATAGTTTCAACAAGCAATATATCAACTCCCCCATCCACCAATCCTTTTATCTGTTCATAATATGCATTGGCAACTTCATCAAAAGTCACTGCCCTGTAACCGGGATTGTTTACATCCGGTGAAAGGCTCAATGTTTTATTTAAAGGGCCAATGGCGCCGGCAACATAAGCCCCCTCCAAACCTCCCCCTGCAGGGGAGGCTTTGCTAGACTCTAAAAATTTCGAAACCGCGTTCCGGGCGCAGGTTGCTGCTGCGACATTGAGTTCATATGCTAATGATTGCATATCGTAATCTGCCTGTGCAATAGAGGTGCTGCTGAAAGTATTGGTCTCAATAATATCTGCACCGGCTTCGAGGTATTGCGTATGAATGGCTTCAATTATTTTTGGCTGCGTAATACTTAACAAATCATTATTTCCTTTTACATCGCTGTGCCAGTCTCTGAATCTTTCACCGCGATAATCTTTTTCCTCCAGCTTATAACGTTGGATCATGGTGCCCATTGCGCCGTCAATTATGAGTATCCGTTCGTTAAGATGATCCTGAATTGTTTTATTCATGTTAAAAAGTTTTATTCACTACTAAAATAAAGCTGCTGTGTATCTTATTGTTGTACACAGGTAAATATTACAGGTAAGTAAACATTCGATACCCCATGGTAAACTTCACTGAGATCCCAGGCTGCCATTGCTGGTAACAAGAAAATTGAAAAAGTAAACGAAATTTAAAAATCCTGGAGAGCGTGTACAGAATGTTTTTTCGTTTATTAGTTCAGTTTTGAAGATGGCGCCAGCCAACTAAAGCAAAATTTACCAGGCCGAACAATAAACAAATCCGCCTGATTGCACTGCAAAATTAAATTAACTCAGTTAGAAAACAAAATCCTTGTTGCTGCGTTTAATTCTGTTTAACAAGCTTTTGAAGGTTCTTTACTAATACAGTAGATTATTTGCAGCAATCTTTTTTTCTTACAAAAACTGCTTTAAAAATTCTCCATAGAAAACTGGTGATATTATGAATAACGGTCATATAGTTATTTATAGATATAGAGGTTGTATATATAAACGCCCGACGAATGCCTAACAATCTTTTTGCAGGCAATCTGATAATTCTGTTTCAATTTCAATTGTGCTGTGGTGTATCTGATGATGTAATAATTCATGCTTTAAATTTTGTACCAGAATCATTTTTTCATCAAAACTCAGCGCTTCATTTAAAGATACATGTGCAGTAAGTGCATTTTCCGTAGTGCTCAATGCCCATACGTGTATGTGGTGCGCCTCCACAATATTTTTCTGGCTGGTTATTATATCTTTTATTTCCTGGATATTGATATCGGGGGGAACTGCATCCACAGATAAACGAAAACTTTCTGTAAGCAGGGACCATGTACCAACAAGAATTACCACCATAATAATCAGGCCAATTGCCGGATCCACCCAATACCAGCCGGTGTAAGTAATAAGAATTCCTCCCGCAACCACACCTACTGAAACCAATGCATCACTCATCATATGCAGGTACGCACTTTTGACATTGAGATCAGACTTGCGGTTTTTAAAAAAAAGCAGTGCAGAAATAACATTTACAAAAATACCGGCACCTGCGACCCACGCAATGATGTTTCCCTTTACTGCAGAAGGATTTAACAAACGATTCACTGATTCAAAACCTAAAATACCAATGGCAATTAATAAAAGCACGGCATTAAAGAGGGCCGCGAGCACCGTAGTTTTTTTAAATCCATAAGTAAACTTTTCGGTAGACTTCTTTTTTGCCAGCCTGAAAGCAATAAGCGATAAAACCAGGCTTGCCACATCACTCAGGTTATGCCCCGCATCAGTAAGCAGCGACATGGAATTATTTACAATTCCGGCTATGACCTCCACCACTACAAACAATGCATTAAGCCCGATGCCAATAATAAAAGCCGTGTTGTTATTCGAAGAATCTATTACCGGAGCGTGATGATGATTATGATCGTGATTGTGTGCCATTTATTTTCCCAATTTTCCCCTCAAGTCTAATTGCTTAATTGTTTAATTGTTTATTGCCCACTGACTATTGACCTTTGACAATTGACCACTCACCACTCACAACTCACAATTTAGCCATTTTCAGCCTAAGGCTATTACTTACTACCGATACCGAACTAAGTGCCATGGCAGCTCCTGCTATCATGGGTGCCAATAAAAAACCGGTAGCAGGATACAATATCCCTGCGGCAACCGGTATACCGATTATATTATATATAAATGCCCAGAATAAGTTCTGGTTTATCAATTTTGAAGTAAGTTTAGAAAGCCTTATTGCCTTTGGAATCTGATCCAGGCCGGAGGAAATTAAAGTGATGGAAGCTACGTCCATCGCTATATCAGCCCCTTTTCCCATCGCTATACTCACATCAGCCTGCGCGAGTGCCGCACTATCATTGATGCCATCACCTGCCATGGCAACTACTTTTCCTTTTGATTGCAGTTCTTTTATAAAAGCCGCCTTATCTCCCGGCTTCATTTCTGCTTTGAAGTTTCTTATTCCTGTATTTTTCGCAACAGCTGTGGCAGTTTTTTCATTATCACCCGTAAGCATATACACATCAATATTCATTTGCTGCAAAGTTTGTATAGCCTTTTTTGATGATGGCTTTATTATATCTGCCAGGGCAATTATAGCAAAGGCTTTATTCTCGTCAGTAAACCATATCACAGTGTTTGCATTCTCAAGCCATCGATCGGCTTTCAATTGTAATTTTTCGGGAATAAAAATATCCTTTTCTTTTAAAAGTGCGGGGTTCCCTGCATAAAATTTTTTATCAAGGTAGACTGCCATTATGCCCGACCCTGTAAGGCTTTCAAATGCATCTATCTTAATTTGTTGTATATTTTTTATCGTAAGATATGCCACTACCGCTTCTGCGAGGGGATGTTCGGATTTCGCCTCGGCGCTCAATAACACAGGCGCATATTCTTTCGCGGAAGCATCGTCGTTCCATAAAATATCTACCACTTGCGGATAACCTTCTGTAATAGTCCCGGTTTTATCGAGGATGATCGCATTTATATTTTTTGCATGTTCGAGACTTGTGGCATCTTTTATTAAAATTCCGTTTTCCGCTCCTTTACCCACCGCCACCATAATGGCTGTTGGCGTTGCAAGGCCTAACGCGCACGGACAAGCGATAACTAAAACGGTTACCATTGCCAACAATCCATGTGAAAACCCCGACAGGCCGCCAAAAATGATCCAGGCAATTAATGATATAACTGCAACACACATGACCACGGGCACAAAAATTCCTGCAATTTTATCTACCTGTTTTTGTACAGGCGCTTTGCTGCCCTGCGCCTGTTGAACCATCTTAATAATGCCCGCGAGAAGTGTTTCTGAACCAACTTTCGTTGCCATGAAAACCAGGTTTCCCTTTTGATTGATGGTACCTGAAAAAACGTTATTCTCTTTTTCCTTTAATACCGGTACGGGCTCGCCGGTAATCATACTTTCATCTACATAGGAACTGCCGGAAATTACTTCTCCATCAACTGCGATTTTTTCACCAGGCCTTACAAGAACCCAATCGTTGATTTGAACATCTGATATTTCAATGATGCGTTCATTTTTTTGTTCATCAATAACGGTAACATTTTGCGGCTGCAACCCCATCAATTTTTTAATGGAAGAAGAGGTATTGGATTTTGCTTTTTCTTCCAGCATTTTACCCAATAATACAAAAGCAATTACAACAGCTGCTGCTTCAAAATATACGGGAGCCTGCAAGCCCCTGTTTTTCCAAAATTGGGGGTATACGGTATTGAATACGCTAAAGATATAAGCGATACCCGTACTCAATGCTACCAGCGTATCCATATTGGCACTGCGATGCTTTGCCTGTTTCCATGCATTTATAAAAAATTGCTTTCCAAAGATGAACACTACCGGTGTTGCCAATACCCACATGATAAAATTGACATATGGGAGGTTCATAAAAAACATGCTGGCGATAAAAACAGGAGCAGAAAATAAAAGTGACAAAAGAGTTCTTTGCTTAAGCAGCCGATAATTTTTTGATTCCCTGCTCTCCAAATCCTCTGTAGCTTTCAGGCTTTTATCAATATTCAAATCGTAGCCAATCGATTGAATTGAACTTTTAAAATGCCTCAGATTAGCTACGCCAGGGACATATTCAACATCGGCGCTGCTATTTGCATAATTTACCGAAGCATTAATGACGCCTGGTTCGGCCTTTAGCTTTTTCTCAACGCTTAAAGCGCAGGAAGCACAACTAAGGCCCGATACCTGGAAATTATTTTTTATTGTTGTTACCCCATATCCCGGATCATGAATGGCCGAAACTGCATGGGAAAGGTTTTTATTATCACCAGTTTCTATAGTTTCTTTATCATTGTGGAGTTCTCCTTTGTGTTTGTTGACCCCGTCAATTTTAACGGCTTCTTTATCAACAATAGGGGCACATTGCCCGGTGTTAAGACTTGAAAGAGGTAATTCAATAGTTTCCGGCGCACCTGGGATCATCATTTATCCTTTATTGTATGCAAAGGTATCAAAGATGGAGGTGAGTTCGTTTAATTTCTAAGCAAGGGCACTGTCAAAAGGGTTTTGCAATTGAACATTGATAATCTTTCCGATTTGCTCAAGAAATTCATCACAGCAGGCAGATACATTCATTTCCCCCACTTCATGGATCTCGACAATAGGATGCTTTCCATGAAAAGGGCACATCTTACTTATAATTTCTCTTATTAAATCTTCGGTGTTCATAATTTAATTTCTGAATTATTATTTATAAATGTTTGCCGGCGTGCCCGTTCATAAAAAACGGCAATCAAAAAACGTAGCAGGGATAACTTTTATTATGTTAAGGTAGCAGGAACTTTACAAATAGATTGAGAGTTTAGAAAGTATACAGTAATGCCAAACAATGGCAATTTTAAATATATGAAATACGCATATATTTATTAAAATGTACAGCAAGAAAATTACGCGGGATTTTTAGGTTTGTAGGTATTAAATCAAATTTATCACAAACTTACTGGAATGAAAATGGCAGCTTTTAAAAAAAATAAAATCATTAAAGAACCAACGCTGATTGAAGTAAGGCGAAGACGATTGAGTGTATTAGAAAAATGGTCATTTTTGTGTTAGCTCCATTTCGATTTCTTTTGATATATAACTTCCTTAAGTTTATTCATGGTTCGGGATATGTAAGGTTGTTGATTAAATTTACAATAAGCGCTGTCCATCCTGTTTGATGGCTGGCTCCTAAACCACGCAAAGTGTCACCATGAAAATATTCATGAAATAAAACAAGCCCGTGGTTTTCCTCTCTTTGATAGAACCAATTATACGGGCCGTGTACAGGCCTTTCATTATGTCCATTTTTTTCAAAAATATGGAGCAGGCGCCTTGTGATATCTTTCGCAACTTCGGTGAGGCTAAGGAAAATTCCCGATCCTTTTGGACATTCAACTTTATAATCATCTTCGTAAAAATATCCGTATATTTTTATAGCATTTATAACCAGAAAATTCAATGGCATCCATATCGGGCCGCGCCAGTTGGAGTTGCCACCAAACATCCCGGAGGTAGAATCACCGGGATCATATTGTATTGAATAATTGGTTCCCCCGTATTCTAAAGTATAGGGGTTTTGCTGATAGTATTTGGAAAGGGCACGAATACCTCCATCCGATAAAAATTCTGATTCATCCAACAGCCTTTCAAGAATGAAGAACAATCTTTCTTTAGGAACGAGGGAAAGTAAAATGCAATCATCATTGCTTTTATCCTGGCTGGGAAGATATTTGTTATTTATTTTCCTGTAGTTCTCAAACCATTGCATCCGCTTCATAAAATCGGGGAGCCTGTCAAGGTGAAATTTCTCTATAACGGTTACTGCAAATAGCGGAGCAAGGCCTACGGCAGACCTGATTTTGAGTGGAAATGCATCAGATTTATTTAATGACAGCACATCATAAAAAAACTTATCCTGCTCATTCCATAATCCCAACTCGTTCAATGCCTCTGCAATTATAACAAAATGCTCATAAAACTTAGTTCCGGCATCTTCAAATGAACCATCATACATCGCAATTTCAAGAGCAATATCCATCATACCAAGGGCATACATCCCCATCCAGCTTGTACCGTCAGCCTGTTCCAAATGTATATTGCCAGGCAATGGCATACTACGATTGAAAATTCCAATATTATCAAGGCCAAGGAACCCTCCTTCAAAAATACTGTTGCCATCTGCATCTTTACGATTGATCCACCAGGTAAAATTGATAATAAGTTTCTGGAAAATTTTTTTTAAAAAATCCAAATCATTTTCTCCACCCATTTTTTTTTCGGTTTTATACACCTGCAAGGCTGCAAATGCATGAACCGGTGGATTTACATCATTAAAATTCCATTCATAAGCAGGCAACTGGCCCTTTGGGTCCATATACCACTCCCGCATGAGCAGCAGTAACTGGTGCTTCGCAAATAAAGGATCGATGATCGCAAGTGAAATACAATGAAAAGCCATGTCCCATGCTGCATACCATGGGTATTCCCACTTGTCGGGCATAGACATTACATCCTGGTTCTTCAAATATACCCAGTTGTGGTTGCGCCCGCCTTTACGCTCTTCGGATGGCGGCGTTATCCCATCATTCGAATTAAGCCATCTTTCCACATCGTAGTGATAATATTGCTTGTTCCATAACAAGCCTGCAAATGCCTGGCGCTGAATATTTTTCTGATCAGGAGTGCAAATGAGGGGGCTTATTGCGTGGTAAAATTCATCAGCTTCCTTTTTTCTTATTTCGAAAATTTGTTCAAACTTTTCTGGAAAAGCCTCAACGGGTTTTCCTTTCGAAAGACGCAGGTAAATTTTTTCTGTATGTTTCCCTTTTATCTCATATTGATACACTGCTGAAAATTTGGTACCCTGCTTTTTCTCCAGGAGTTTTTCATGGTTTTTTTTATTAACAATAGCTTCATGAAACGCATCTTTTACAAATTCTGTTTTATTCTGATGGTTATAAAGCCTTTCAAAATTGGTCTCATTTTCCGTAAACAAAACCTCATCGGGCTCCTGGAAACTTAGATAATAATCACCGAGATATTTATGTGATGCTTTTACTGAGCGATCGTCGGAAAAAATGATTGATGGTTTGTCTTCTTCACCGGCATATTGCCATTTATTATAAAACCACAAGGTAGGCAAAACACTGATGTAGGCACTTTGCTGTCCCCTGTTAACAATTTCAATTTTTATAAAAATATCTTCACTGTTTTCTTTTGCATATTCCACATATACATCAAAATATTTGTTGTCACTGAAAATTCCTGTGTCCAGAATCTCATATTCGGGAAGGTGCTTATCGGGGTTTTTATTTTTATTAATAAGATCAAGATATGGATATTCACTCTGGGGATATTTATACAGGTACTTCATATAATAATGTGTGGGAATATTATCGAGGTAATAATATAATTCCTTCACATCTTCTCCATGATTTCCTTCCGGATTACTAAGGCCGAAAAGTCTTTCTTTCAATATAGGGTCTTTCCCATTCCATAATGCTATCGAAAAGCACAAATTTTGAAAGATATCTGAAATCCCCGCCAGGCCATCTTCCCCCCATCTGTATACCCTGCTCCGGGCATGATCGTGGGGAAAATAATTCCAGGCATCGCCGTCTTTACTGTAATCCTCACGTACAGTTCCCCATTGCCTCTCACTCAGGTAAGGCCCCCACTTTTCCAGTGGAACTTCTTTAGTTGAATTTTCCTGTAACCTTTTATGCTCTTTTGTGTTCATATTTTTATATGGTGAATAGTGAATGGGCAATAGGCGGCTAATAATTTTACAAAATAACGCAAGTCCAATGACTTAGTGACTCAATGATCAATGACTTAATAATTAATGACCTGACAACCAATAACCCCAATGGTTACGCGCAAACAAAGATAGTTGCCCCCTCAGGTCATATTTCTTTCAGCTAATAAAAATGATTGAAAAATGTAAATAGTCAGTATTCTCTTCCACATTGCAGGAATTAAATTGTAGTTGTTCAATTTCCCCCCGTTTTTTTCGTTATATATAAAGTTAACGGCTTACGAACAATATTTATTGATATGAACCCATTTCTCATGAAAAGTCTATTACTTTTTGCATTTTACATTTCCATTTTACAAAGCGTTGATGCCCAGGTTCCAACAACAATGTCACCGGATGCAAATGCTTTTTATATCAACGCAATGCCGGCTATCAGGCAACAGGTAAAAAATATTGTATTGCAGACAGCCAGTGCAATAAAACATTATAAGGTTAATATAGATAGTCTCTCACAAAGGCTGCGTTCCAATAAAACATTGAAAGAATTGAGTAGTAACGATATTGAGGGAATTACGGTTTTAATAATGGTTCAGGCATCCAAAGACGCTGATACAGATTTAAAACTCATGGTACTTGGAATGAATCGCAGGAATGAACAAAAACAGCAGCAAGGAATAACCGTGCAAACAGTTTCTGAAAATAATTCGGGTAATAAACCAAGGTCAATTGAAGAAATCCATGACATGCAAAATTCGCAACTGAAGATGATCGTGGAAAGAAAAAGCAGGATGGCAGAAGAAATTAACGATCTCATGAAAAAGATTTCAGGCACTCAGCAAACTATTATCAATAATCTGAAATAAAATTTTACAACTCTCTAAAGATTTTCCCACCAGGAACTACTTCCAGGTTATACGCTGTTTTAATATATATTAAGATTAAGATTAAGATTAACAGGGCTGCACCCTGTTTTAGCATATATTAATCAGGCTGCCATTATTTAAGCGCACATTAACAGGGCTGTATCTTATTTCACCGTACACTAACAGGGCTGCACCCTGTTTTAGCATATTGCGCCCTTTCAGGGCTACAGTACTAATACTAACTCAGCCTGCAAAGAAAAACATTTGGTCGCTGCCTTATTTATTATCGGGCTGGAAAACAACCTCCCATCCATTGGTTTTACGCTCAAGGTATATATAACGGCTAAGGTTGCTTTCATTATTTGTCCTGGTTAAAGAGGCTGCAGCAATCACAATTTTATTTTGCTGCGGGGGGATATTCTGAAGGTTGAATCTATAAAAATTATTTCCTGCAATAATAATCTCTGTTATATTTTTCGGGTCACTGCTATCCATTTTTGAAATGTCTTCAAAATTATAAATAGCATACCTGTTCACAGTATTGTTAATTGTATCCTGGCGCAGGTAAAGGTCCACGAGGTAGTTATAAATGGCTGCCTTCGTGCTGTCGAACAATAACACGGGCCTTGCAGGTTTTGCAGAATCGATCCAGGCCATCGGTGGTATAATTGCCCGGTATTTATAATAGTTGTTTCTCAAGCTATCGCTCCATCCATTGGGATTGCTGTTAAACGAGCTGCTGCTGAAAAAAATGCTTCCCTGCACCTGTGGATATTCACGTAATTTTTTAATTTGATTGGGCAGCTCATTTTTATTTTTCCATGCATAAGATTTTGATTCCATAGACCTGTATATTCCCTGCCCGATATATAATTGCCTTTCATAAGCATGCTTTGCCCACCAGTCTATGAGCACCTCGTAGCCTACCAGCTTATGACCAAATTCCCAATACAATTGCGGAACCACATAATCGATCCACTTCATCTTCAGCCATAATAAAATATCAGCATACAGGTCGTCGTAATTCGTTTGGCCTGCTTTGGTGTTGCTGCCTTCCGGATCCTTGTCAATATTTCGCCAAACACCAAAAGGGCTGATCCCAAATTTGCAAAATGGGTTCTCGTTTTTTATGGTTTTGCTGAGCAGAAGGATAATGGAATCAACATTGCTCCTTCGCCAGGCTTCTTTATCCATTCCATTTCCATATTTTCTAAATGAAGCGGTATCACTAAATTCTCTTCCGGCAATACGATATGGATAAAAATAATCATCAAAATGAATTGCATCAATTTTATAACGGCTCACAACATCTTTTACCACGCTGTTTACAAACTGCTGTACTTCTTTGTTACCTGGATCAAAATATTTTTTACCTCCGTAATAGAGAAACCATTCAGGATGAATTCTTGTGATGTGTGTGGGTGCAATAGATGATTTTCCGACATTGAATTCTGCACGGTACGGGTTCATCCATGCATGAAATTCCATTCCGCGTTTATGGGTCTCCGTTATCATAAATTCAAGCGGATCGTAATAAGGCGCCGGAGGCTTTCCCTGTGTACCGGTAAGCCATTCACTCCACGGCTCGTACTGAGAAGGATAGAATGCATCAGCAGCAGGCCTTATCTGCACTACAACTGCATTCATACCATTTCGCCTGTGCATATCAAGCAGGCTGATGAATTCTGCTTTCTGGCCTTCGGTGCTAAGATATTTTGTCGAAGGAAAATCAATGTTGTCTACCGTTGCAACCCATACCCCCCGGAATTCATATTTAGGCTGCGCAATGGATGGTTTGGAAAAAGAAAATAATAAGACCAAAATATAGCAGCAGTTGTTCTTCGTGAGTGATTTCATATGAGGCGGCAATTTACAAAATATGGTAATAGAAACACGAAGCCCTCACAATGTCTACAGAAGAAATAATATAATATGTTCTTTGAAGAGTCTTCTATTTCTCTTTTTCTGTATGCAAAGGGGTTATGGGTTCCGCATAAAATTCGTTGCGGTATATCCTGATTAAAATAATAAAATAACTTATAAGCAGTGGCCCAAAAACCAGGCCCAGGAAACCGAACATGCTCAACCCGATTATAACACCCAGGATGGTAATGAGCGGATGAACATTTCCGATTCTCCTGAGTACTGTTATGCGTGCTACGTAATCAATGTTAGTAAGAATGACCAGGGAATATATAGCAAGCCCGACGCCCTGCCAGATGTGATTTACCGCAAGAAGGTATACAGTAAGCGGAACCCATATAAGCCCTGTTCCAACGATAGGTATCAGAGATGCCACACCTGTTAAAAACCCCCAAATAGCAAAATCAGAAACTCCGAAAATCCAGAAGCCTAATGTGCCTATCAATCCCTGTATAATAGCCAGTAGTGGAATACCAATCGCATTTGCCCTGATCATGATATTTGTCTCTGAACTCAAAATCTTACGATTGGTTTCTTTAAGAGGAATAAAATCATGCAGATATTTTTCCATGGCAACCCCATGGATAAGCATGTAATACAATATAAAGAACATCAAAAGAAGGTTGGTCAAAAAGTTGGCCGTTCCCGTAAGCAGCATGGGAATATTATTCGCAAGTTTTTGTGTGGCACTTTTTAAACTATCGCCATTATACAATTCAACACCTGTTGCTTCGAAAATTCTTTCCGAAAGGCTTTTGATCGCGATCGTTAGCTGAACAGGATTATTGAAAAGCGCAACCAGTTTGGGTGTTACCAATACTACGGCTATATATACAGGCAGGCAGATGATGATAATAAATCCAACTATGTATAAAAGCGCTGTCCACCCCGGTCTCCATTTCTTTTTTTCAATTAGTTTATCATATGTTTTTCTGCTGAGAATATATAATGTAACTGCTCCTAATACTCCCGGCACGAAAATATAAAAATGCGTGAGCATCAAAATGCCAATAAATATTATGATCGCCAATAATATTATTTGTCGCAAATGATTATTAAAGCTTGCCATTCAATAAAAATAATATTAATAATTTTGAGAAAACTATCAGGGAGAGGAGAATATAATTTAATCTTTCCACACCGACATTCCTTCGCTGCAATTGGCACAGATGTCAATGTTTTTGCGGCTGGTCATAAGCTCCTTACGAAACTGCTTGTAATTATCGTTGCGCCATATTTCCTTAAAAGATTGCGTTCGCAGGTTGCCCAACCGGTGAGCAGCGTCTTTATCAAAACAACAGGGAACTACAAGGCCATCCCAGGTGATAACATTAGCCTGCCACAATTTCCAGCAATGATTGGCAAGCTTGTTTTTGGCCACCCGTTTTCCTTCCTTATTTTTTTTATACCGGCTGAATTTCTCATTAACCGGGATCAGTTGATTCGGGTCATTTTCATAATCGTAAATCTGGGCAGTTTTAAAACGTACTTCATCAACACCGACTTCTATGGCTAATTTTTTTATTTCATGTACCTGGTGCTCATTAGGCTTCACTACAAGAAACTGGAAAAATACAAATGGTGTTTTGCTGTTAAGAGCTTTTTTCCATTTTACAATGTTCTTCGCCCCTTCAATTACTTTATTGATATTGCCCCCGATGCGATATTGCTTATATACCTCCTGGGTTGTTCCGTCAATAGAAATGATGAGCCTGTCGAGTCCACTTTCAACTGTTTTTCGCGCTGCCTCATCTGTTAAGTAATGTGCATTGGTGGATGTGGCTGTATACAATCCTTTTGCAGATGCATACTTTACCATTTCTAAAAAGTCTCTATTAAGGTAGGGTTCTCCCTGGAAGTAAAAAATAAGGTAAAGGATATCTTTATAAATATCATCAATTGTTTGCCTGAAAAAATCTTTTTCCAACATACCTGTAGGCCTTGTAAAAGCACGAAGGCCACTCGGGCACTC
>JBDTZL010000215.1:0-5790 GCA_040005125.1 Ginsengibacter sp. | reverse complement strand
GCTATCGGGGTGTCAGGCCACTTAAGCTTTCTTGATTGTAAATTATCTCCCAGTGAACTACAACTATATTTCAGAAAAATATTTTTCTTCTTTGGAGAAATCAATTGAAAAAAACCCTGACTTAATCTTTCTTATTTTATCCATTTGCGCTTTCATAAATTTTTTATGCGCAACGCTTTCCCTTTGAAAAGGCTTATGATTCATAGCTGCTACGATCATTTTGATTTCTTCCAGTAATTTCTTTCCGGCATCATCAACAAATGAATTACAGAAAGATTCAAAAACAAATTCCAGCGCAATATCAGAAGGATGTACGAGGTCTTTTTTGTAATAGCGGTAATCACGTAAAACATCAATTATTAATTCATACGCAGGAAAATAAAATACATTTTGCATCTTTTCTCTTACAGAATGAATTGCTTCGATGAGCCTTGCTTTACTCCTGTTATTTTCTATCACCCCATCTCTTACATGCCTTACCGGACTTATGGTAAAAATAATTTTTAGCTGTGGATTGAAGAACTGAACTTTTGATACCGCAGTTGAAAGATTGAATATGATTTCTTCAACGGGCAGTAATTTTTTTTCAAAGAAATCCTGTGGCGCCTTGTGACAATTGGCAACCCGTTCACCCGATTTTTTAAGTTGGTAATTATAAGATGTTCCAACAGTAATAATAAGCCATGAAGATGTTTTCAAAAACCCGTGAGCTTTAAATTGCGAATGACTGATGTTTCGCAAAACATTTTCTTTATTCATCCCAGAAAAAACCGAATGATGTTGCCAGCTATGCCATATTTCATCCAACATAAAAAGATCGTCTTCAGTATATTTTTTATTGTCAATATAAGAAACCAGTGCTGAGCTGATGCTTACAGGATCATATAAAATTCCATTTGGATTTTGCAACACATCAAACTTCAGAGTTTGCATTTGCTTACCTATTTCTTCTGTAAAGCATGAGCCAATAAAAAGAATTTTATCGGCATAAGAAATTTTAACTGGTGAAGGTGTAACCTGAAATGGTAAAAGCAATTCCATTGTAAGAATTAAGTGAAAATGCGTGACACTTTTAAATAAATATTTCCGATGCCATCCGGGTGCTTTCTGAAAGGGCATCAACATCAATTTCTTTAAGGTAACCAAGTTCTTTGAAATATGGGATCATTAATTCAGAATCCATATTTCCAACCAGCTTATCGTCCGCCATCGGGCAGCCACCAAAGCCTTTTAAGGCGCCGTCAAAACGCAGGCAGCCTTCTTTTAGTGCCGCATCAATTTTTTGTTGCCAGTTTTCATTTGTTGAGTGAAGATGAACGCCCGTTTCTATTTGAGGAAATGCGGCAATAACTTTGCCCGTAACTGATGACACCTGCAAAGGGGTTGCCATGCCAGCAGTATCTGCCAGTGAAATGATCCGAATGCCTTCACTTACCAGTTTATCAACCCATTCCAACACGATCTCTTCGCTATATACATCCTCATATGGATTTCCAAACGCCATTGAAATATAAATAACAAGCTCCTTTTTCTTTTTATCACAAATATTTTTTATCTCTTTTACATTCCACAACGATTGTTCAATAGTGCTTTTGGTATTGCGCATCTGGAAAGTTGGAGAAATGGAAAATGGAAAACCAAGATAAGTAATGGTATCATATTCGGAAGCTTCAATGGCACCCCGTACATTCGCGATGATAGCTAATAATTTGGTGGTACTATTGACTATTGACAACTGACTAATAACTTCTTTGGTATCTGCCATCTGCGGAATGGCTTTTGGTGAAACAAAACTCCCAAAATCAATAGTGTCAAAACCAACCTTTAAAAGCTGATTAATATAGTCGACTTTTTTTTTAGTAGATATAAAAGTCTTCCATCCCTGCATTGCATCACGTGGGCATTCAACAAGATGAATTGTTTTTTCCATTACGGTGCAAATTAACATTAAAAAAATTGGAGCACCATTTTTAAAGGCCGTTATTCAGGCCTGCATAAAAGTATAATGGTAAGGCCATGTTTATTCACATAAAAAAATCAGGATCTTTAATGTAATGCAGCAGATTTTCTGATATCAATATTTTCGCGGATCCTGTTAAAAAATCTCCGGCGATCCTTTTCACCAACTACACTTATCAGCGTAGATTTATGAAGGATATTTTGAAAATGCTGATAAGTATATTCAGCAAATGCAACATCTTTTGTATTCATATAATTCAAATGGGTGTGGGTAAGGAAAATAATCTTTTTGCCATTGAGGATAGGTAAATAAGTATTATCACCAAGAATAAAATCGTTTATATATAAATTTAGCGGCGCTCCCTGCTGTGAGCCTTTGCCCGGTTGATTTATTTTATAACCCGCTTCAGCCTGTAATTCCACATAACTAATTGACCTTTCAAGACAATCGTAGATCTTTAACACATCATCTTTAGATGCAAATACATTTGTCTCTTTATAATATTCTATCTGGCGTAATGTTGTATTAATATTCTCCACATTCCATATCTCTGTCGAAGGAATTTTATTATAGGTTGCCAGAATTTTTTCACCGGTCTTCATTAAACTTTCTGCCATTATGGAAGGATTGAAAACAGTTTTGCTGTAGTCCGGGTAGCGGAGGATAGTCTTCATCCAGAAAAAATATTTAAAGGCAGCCAGCTCAGGAAAATTATAATAATGATAGACCGGAACGTCTTTGGGGAGAATGAGCAGCTCTTTTTGTTCAAAGGAATTAATGATTTCATGCTGGCGCAGAAAATCCTGCAGGTATAATTCAAAATTAAAATTTTGTGGGTCAGCAAGCTTCCCTGTAAAAATTACAGATTCAGAATTAAGATGCAATAACTGATCGAGAGAGATTTTATACTTTGTGCAAAGCTTGCTGATTTCCTCCAAAGCAATTGGCTTTTCTCCACGTATTCTTCGATAGGCACTATCATTACTGATGTCTAATACATCGGCTATTTCATCAACGAATGAAATATTAGAAGGCAGTAACTCTTTTATGTGGTTAAAAAATATTTGTTGTGCACCTATTGCTTCCATAAATTACTTTTAGTAAAACCGCCAAATCTAACAGAAACGTTTAGTAAATGTTGCAAAAAAAACTGACAACCCTCAATTATTTATTAAAATATAAAATGATGCTATTCAATTAATTTTTCCAAATTATACAATATACTAAAAAGCAACATATAGCTATAAAAACCAATTAGCATCCGGCTTTTCATAATTGTAGGTTTGAAATGACAAAGATTTTCAGCCTTAAAAAACAATTATGAAAAAGTTAATCAATCTTCCTCGCTTCAGGCTCCCCCGAATAAGCAGGTATATAACTGCGCCAGCTCAAAAAATGTATACTGGCGATAGTGTTGAGCTAAAAAAAGGAATTTACAAGGTATTAGGTCACAGCAACCGGCTCAAAAAAAGCATCAGTTATCCTGTCTGATACCGGCTCAGGGTTGTACCTGTCTCCCTCTTCTCTTCTTCCTGGTTCAGTTAAAATGAGCAATCATCTACCCGGTTATTCTTATGCCGGTTTGGAAAAGATTGGCATACATAAAATATCATTTGTTTAAAAAAATACCATGCATTTAGATACTACCATCCTTTTACGCGTTTTGCCCGCTCTTGGAATTTTATTGCTGGCAGAAGTAATTTATATGATAAAAGAGCACAGGCATGATAATAAAGATATGCTTTCAGGTATTTGTTTAACGTTAGGACACCTCCCGGTTTCTGTTGTTACCAAAGTAGCCGTGATCTATTTTTATACATTAATATACCAATACAGGTTTTTCACAATTCCTTTTAACTGCTGGTGGGCGTGGGCAATATGTTTTTTTGCGATGATCTTTCTTATTACTGGTTTCACCGCTGCAGCCACCAGGTAAGATTTTTATGGGCATCCCACATGGTGCATCACTCATCAGAAAAATTTACACTTTCATCAGGATTGTGTGTGCCATGGACAAGTGATTTTACAGGCACATTTCTATTCTGGGCATGGATGCCATTAATCGGAACCGAGCCGGCGATGGTAATATTTATGAAATCAGTGAGTGCAATTTACCAGTTCTGGATGCATACAGAAACAATAGCGAAAATGCCAAAATGGTTTGAAGCCATTTTCAATACACCCTCGCATCACAGGGTACATCATGCCAGCGATGTGGAGTATTTAGATAAAAATCATGCAGGTACGCTTATGGTCTGGGATAAAATATTCGGAACATACCAGGAAGAAAAATTTAAGCCGAAATATGGACTTACTGAAGATATTAAATCATTTAATCCTTTTGTAATTGCGTTTCATGAATGGAAAAATATGCTCCATGATTTTAGAAAGACAAAGAAATTGAAAGATCGTCTTCGCTATTTTTACAATTCGCCGGGATGGAGCCATGATGGGTCCGGCAAGACTACAAAACAACTGCAATCTGAATTTAAAACAAAAAAAAGTAACTCCCATAACGTTACGTTTCCTGTTATTTTCAAAACTTTAAAAAAAATACCGGCCATAACTTTTTAAATCGCATGTCATGAAACAGAATTTAATTTTTTGCAGAAAGATACATTCAACATGTAGGTGTATGGCATTAGTTATCCTTTCCTTTTTTATATTTCAATCAAAGATTCAGTCACAGGAAAGAAAGCTTATTTATGATGTGATGAAAAATGGAAATAGTATAGGTGTAATCATCCTCCTTGAATTAACCAAAGATCAAAAAAAAATTTTGAGCCTGACCTCTGATGTGAAAACAAGGTTCATTTTCTCTTTCTCAGATCATTCGGAAGAGGCCGCAGCATATGAAAATGGAGTAATGACATATTCATCTTTTTATCAAAAACAAAATGGATCAGACAAGGCTAATAAGAAAACAATAGCATCCGGGAATTCTTATAAGTTAATAGATGACGGTATGTCAAAATCAATAAGCTGCAGCCCGATCCGTTACAACATGCTTCTCTTATATACCAAAATTCCCGAAACCATTTATAAGGTTTATTCCGACAATTTTCAAAAACTATTGGACATAAAAAAAGTTGAAGAAAATAAATACCGGGTCACGCTTCCTGATGGAAACTATAATTACTATACCTATAAAAACGGGGTATGCAGCAAGGTTGATATTGAACGAACTTTTTATTCAGTTCAATTTGTGCTGAAGGAGAAATAATGATAAAATTAATAACCGGCAAACCAGGTAATATGAAACTTCAACAAATTTTAAAGCATAAAGAAACGAGGGAGTATAATGGTCCTGCTGATTGCGTAATTGTCTTCTTACTAATTTTATACCGTTGATATTAATTTCAATTTTTCTTAAATATTACAGCCATGTAATATTCCATGTGGCGCTTTTTTTTACGGGGTGGGTCGCATGGACATTTGCTGAATATATGGCACTCAGGTACCTGATGCATTCTGCAGGAAAAGAAAACCAGGTAATTGATTTCAACCATGCCTGGCATCATTCTCACCCAATCGAAATAAAATTTCGGGCATACAACGATGCCTATTGATTATTGCCTGTATCATCCTGCTAACTATTTCCATTTGGATGCATAACTACTTTACACCTGCGGCCGGCTTTCTCTGTGGGATACCCGGTGTAAGCCCTGATGCATTTTTTTCTTCACCAGGAGATTGGACAGAAAATTTTCCGCAAACTGGTAAGATATCAGATGTATCATCATTGTAAAAAATGACGATAATGCCCGGAGGTACGAATACCTTTGATCAGTATGATCAAAAAACAGGATAATCAAAAAATTGGCGGTTTA
>JBDTZL010000132.1:0-5790 GCA_040005125.1 Ginsengibacter sp. | reverse complement strand
TCGGCATATCTTGCTATATCCATCCACATGCCTGTCCATTTTTCTCCATAATGAGCAGATGAGAGTAAAGAATCAACAAGGTCCTGGTAATCGTGGTTGCTATTACCATTTAAAAATTTGTTTGCGATGTCTTCCGGCGGGAGCATTCCGATAAGATCCAGGCTTACCCTGCGGAGTAATGTATACTTATCAGCTTCGGGAGAAGGTTTGAGATTATTTTCTTCTAATTTTTGCTCAATAAAATTATCTACCTCATTTTTTGCCCATTTGCTTTTTTTGGGAATGAGGTTAAAAAAAGTTTTAAGTTCAGGAACGTCAACCTTTGTTATTGGTACATAGGCCCAGTGTTTACCCCAATGAGCTCCTTCGTTGATCCACCGCCTGATAATATCGACGTTTTCTTTTGAAAGCGGGTCGTGTTTGTAAGGCATCCTCTCTTCCGGATCATTCAATGTAAGCCGTCTTATCATTTCACTATGATCAGCATCGCCCGGAATAATGGCTGGCTTTCCGGATTTATTTTTTGCAAGCGCTTCTTCACGGAATAACAAACTGAATCCGCTCTTTTGTTTTACTCCGCCATGGCATGTGATGCAGTACTTATTGATAATAGGTTTTACCTGCAGGGTGAAATCAACAGGCTTACGATTGGAAATATATGTGAAAGCCACAATGAATACCAACAAAATGGCGACAATGATCATTAATTTTTTGTGACGCATAACCATTGGCAGCTGTCGGTTTAAGAGAAATCAGTCGGAAGTATTTCGTAAATAGCTATGAAATATACGCGTTCATTTCCTTTCATTTTTGTATTGGAAGGGGTGTGATGCAATTTAAATATAATAAACAATCTTACAAAACATTATTGTTATTGAAAAATGCATATTATCATACCCATTATTCAATTGCAATTACATTTAATAGGTTTTGAAGATATCAGTATATTATCAAAATAGCGCTCCTGCAATTTAGGCGAGCCACTATTCCAGTAATTTTCAAAAAGCACCGCATTGATCATGTAATTTTTAGGATCTGCATTCCATTTGCCATTCCAGTTGAGATTATAAACGCCTGCCTGCAATTTGTCGTCTATCCAAAACTCGAAAACACCATCTGAAAGGCCTGGTGTGTTAAGTTTTACATGCGAAATAACACAATACCATTTACCTGCATTTGCATCGCTGAATAAATCTATGTTCCCTTTTTTACTACCCAACCATCTCAGGTTGGCAAAATCATTATATTTTGTTGATTTCAATATTCCATTTTCATCGATGCCGCTTGCAGGGTCCAACATAAGAAAGTTACCGCCCGACCAGATGTGAGCCATCATCCCCTGGCTCCACCCGGAGTCTGCAAATACAGTGGCCCGGGTCAATTTATCGGCGCCACCACCCACCCAGCCGATCTGTCTTTTAACATCAATGCGCCAATAAATTTCTTTGAAATCCTTTTCAGGAAAAGCCGCATGTGTGCCAATATACGTACCGGGTGTTCTTCCAAAAGATTTCTTGAGAGCGCCCGCACCAACTTCTCCTTTCTGCCAAACAACACGCATTCCTCCGCTTCCGTTCCTGCCTTCCTTCGGAACCCTTATAAAATCTCCACTATTATCATCATATTCAAAATATCTGTCTTTAAGCGGGGCGTCACTTTCAAAATCATCACAAAAAATAGTCCCTTCCGGAACAATTGCACAGGTAAAACAATTTTTTGACTGGAGTGGTGAAACCACCTCTTTCTTTCTATATCCAATTGTAAGCAGGCAAATAAAAACGAGCGTTATTAAAATTACCGGCTTCATGTGTTGTTTAATTTATAGATATAATTGGATAAGATAAGAGTGACCAGCTAATATATAAACAACGTCGCAATGCTATTGGATGTTTTTTTCATGCGGAGCGTCTTATAAATCTTTGACAGAGGCGCTGCATATAAACCATATCAATTTTATGAAAAAGGGCTACCCCAAAACTGATAGCCCTAACCCTAAACCAACTTGAGAATAAAAAAAAACGTTATACAATTGTTTTTGTTTTTATTTCCATGGAGTAGCCCTGGTTTCCACCATGCCCGGATGTTTATGAGGAGCCGCAGTATTGGCATCCCACCATACCCTTGTGAGCAAATCATCTTTTCCGCCCATTCTTGCAATAGCTTCATTAAAATTATTGCTGTTAACTAAACGTTCGGTGTTTGGATAGTGCTTTCTCCGGGGAGAAACCCCATGCAAAGTACTTACTTCGTTGGGCGCAACAAGCACCCTCGGATATCCCGTTCTTCTCCATTCACTCCAACCTTCTAACTGATTGGGATAAAGGACGATCATTTTTTGATTTATGATCTGTTCCAGTTTTTCTTCATCCGTACCGGTAAGAGTGGTTGCCGGAGAGGCAAGAAATGCGTCAATTTCGCTTTGTTTCATTTCTTTATAAGCTAAAAAGGAATTTATATTGGAACCACGCCAATAAGCCGAGTCAACGAGATCAAACACCTCGCCAACCTGGTCTTTGGTCTTATTATAAAAATCCTGCAACTGTATAATCCCTGCTTCAATCCCTTTCTTAAAATAAGCATCGGCATCACCGGTTCTCAAATTAAATAAAGCCGCTTCAGCCAATGCAAAATAAGTTTCCGAAGCCCTTAAAACCGGTTCTTCTATTACCGGTACATACCAGAATAAGCTGTATATAGAAACCGAATTGGATCCATAGGGATACTTATTCTCAACGGGCACATTACCCAGTAATGGCTGGGCTCGAAATCCGAAAGGAGTATGAGGAGGGTTAATAGTCCTGCCATCAAGCCTTGCACTATCCGCCATAACTTTGGTACGCGGATCGAGTGGATGGGATGGATCAGAATTGCCGACCAAAGCATCCAATATAGCTTTGCCAACAAGCTGATGATCTACATAATCTAAATAAGGGGCCCTGTTAATCAATTCAACATAAGCGGCGTTGCGATGTGCATCGATATCGTTAATAGTATATACTAAGGCATCATCGCTCCTGCTGGTTATTAGATCCGATTCCTGCAGGTCACTCATATTATCCTTTGCCATCTGTGGATCTACATAGCGAACACGCAATGCCAGCCTTAACCTGAGAGAATTAGCAAATTTTTTCCACCTGGTTACATCTCCTCCATAGTAAAGATCGGCACTTCCATAGCTTTCTTTGGCAGGGTCCATTTCAGTCACGGCTTCCTTCAATTCTTTAAAGAAATCCTCGTAAATGCTTTTTTGCGTATCGTATTTTGGAGAAGTAATGGCTTCATCAGCAGCCTTGTTAGATTCAAAATAGGGGATGTCGCCATAAATATCTGTTGTTTGCGAAAAAACCCAAACTTTCAATATCCTCGCAATCGCTTTTTTATTTACAAGATCCGGATCAACCGAGGTTTTGCGGATGATGGCGGCTAAATTATTGGTAAGTGAGGTATAAGTGGTGTTCCAGGCTCCATCGTCAAATTCGTCAACAAAAGGAGCATTATCCTGACGTACAGTCATACCGCAATAATCGCCTGCGTTGCTGGCGCCAAGTCCCGAGCCTGCTGAGTATTCTACGCCACTTAACAGGAATTCGGGAGTTACGGTTTCTTCCGATAACAGGCTTGCCTGCGTGTTGAGCCCTTCGAATTTCTTGGTACATCCGTTTGCCAGGATAGTTATCAAAACCAGCAGCCCGATGTTTTTTATTATTTTATTATACATTTTCATTTTCATGTAATTGATGGTTCTAAATGAATACTAAAAGGTAAAGTTGAGGTTAAGGCCATAGCTCCGTGTGGTCGGGAGGCTAAATACTTCAACTCCGGTGGCTCCCGCCTGTGTATTAAGATTCGTTTCCGGTGAAATGCCCATACCCTTCATGTGCTGTTCGATATACCAGAGATTTCTGCCAACCACGGAGACCCTGATACTTTTAAAAGGCGTCTTTTTAATAAATGATGGTTGAAGCGTATAGCCCAAAACCACTTCCCGTAACATTACAAAGCTGCCATTCATAACAAATTCTTCGCCTATCTGGCCCCATGCCCTGGAAGACCATGCAGTTTGCCCGTCAACAAGTATGGTGTTTTGTGTATAGCCCGTTACATTACCGTTTGCGTCTTTAGTTTCTATCACTCCGGGTAGTGGTTCAGAATGTTCCCTGTATTTTGTAGTAAAGGCAGCGGTTCCGTTTGCTATCATCCGGTACCTGGTATCGGAGTTTATTTGATTGCCCTGTACAAAGTCAATCAAAAAGTTCAGTGAAAATCCTTTAAAAGAAAAGCTGTTATTTAAACCGCCAACCCATTTAGGGGTAACATTCCCCAAAATACTTAATGTGTCTTCCCGCATATAAGAACCATCAGCAGGATTAACCACTATTTGTCCATCAGGTGCCCTTTTGTATTTATAGCCCACTATATTGCCGAATCGCTGGCCAACCCTTGCCTCAATGACATTGCTTTGACCGGTGCTGTAAAGCGGGAAAGTTTCTATCCCGGGGGCGAGTGCCAGTACTTTGGACTGGTTTCTTGCATAGTTAAAATTCATATCCCAGCGGAAACCACTCTTTAATTGTACAGGTGTCGCCCTGAGTGCAATTTCCACTCCTTTGTTTTCAATATTTCCTGCATTGATAATTTTGGTCGTATAACCGCTGGCACCCGAAACGGTAACAGGGATTATCTGGTTTTTGGAGTTGCTCTTATAGTAAGTAACATCCAATCCTATTCTGTCATTGAAAAGCCTTAACTCCGCCCCAAACTCTATGGATTTCTTCAGTTCATTTTTTAAGTCAAACAATGGGATACTATTGCTTTGGAACGCAAGGTCCCTGCCGTTAAATGGAGTACTGCTAAGAAAATACCCGGATGTTGTAAGATAAGATGCTCCATCATTTCCGGCCTGAGCATAAGACGCCCTCACCTTACCAAAGGTGAGCACCTTTGATTTAATATTAAGCGCATCGGTAAAGATGAAACTGCTGCTTACGGAGGGATAGAAAAAGGAGTAATTATTTTTCCCCAGCACAGAAGACCAGTCGTTACGCCCGGTTATCGTAAGAAATAAAAACTCTTTATACCCTATATCTCCGGAAAAGTAAGCGGATTGCATTTCTCTTTGCTCAAAGGAATAATAGGGAGTTACATTCCTCAGGTTGGTAATGTCATAGACACCAGGCACTTTAAAATCTATTCCATTCCATCCCTGTACCCTGTAGCTTCTTTTTAGCAATGATCCGCCCAGCGAAAGAGAAGCATTAAAATTTTTGACTACATTATCCTTAGATGCAGTCAGGAGCACATCACTATTACTTTCTTTTGTAAGATAAGTTTCATCTGTAAGGCTGCCACTGTTAAATGGCGATTCGGAAACAGGGGTCTTTTCCAGCCTGCGCTCCGAATATGCATCAATACCCGACCTCGCCATAAGGCTTAACCAGCTGGTAAACTGGTACTTCATAGAAATAAAGCTGATAAACCGGTCCCTGACAGCGTTATTCTTGATTTCATTAACGAGATAGTAAGGATTGAGAGATATGCCGGGCCATGAGCCCGCCTGGCCGGTTTTCTCATAATATTCCTTTAAAAACGGCAGTGGCACATACCTGCCCATAGCATCGAGGTCTCTGACTACATTATTAGAACTTGAACCTCCTAACCCGGGAGGATTATCGGCATTTTTGTGTATATAATTGACTTTCCCCTCAAACGATAACTTGTTGGTGACATTGGTTAACGCCCTCAGGGTAATTGACTGTTGGTTCTCTTTATGATTAGGTATGATCCCGTTTA
>JBDTZL010000205.1:0-1752 GCA_040005125.1 Ginsengibacter sp. | reverse complement strand
GGAATGGCATCTAACACCTTGGCATAAACGCTTTTCCCGGTTAAATTATCAGTAATTTTTATGACCGTTCCGGGAGGGGCATCATTATTAAAGCAATAATATTTTCCGTCCTGCCAGCCACTGGTAGATTTAAAAATACCGGCGCTCCCGTTTCCATTTACCGGCCCTTTCTTTTCTGCCTGGTCATCATACAATTTTTTGAAATACCCCCCTGAAAAATTAATATTACTTTTTGTATTTACACTGGTTACAGTCACTTTATGCTCATCTGTTCCCTGAACATCCTTCTTTTCCTGTTTGGCGACATCCGGGGTTATAACAGCGGGAAGCTGTTCAGGCTTCACATCGGGTTTCACAGGCTCGGGCTTTGTTCCAGGCTTGTCAGCGGCAGCAACGTTCATATCAGCCTTAACTCCCTTACCCGCCAACGGTGACTCGCTTTTTACTACTTTCAGATACCCCACAATCAGAGGACTGCCAACACTTACTGCATCTGCCTGGATGTGGTTCCATTTTTTTAACGAGGTAATGGGCACTTTATTATAATTAAGGCTCACCCTGTAAAGGCCTTCTTTTGGTTGTACAGTATGATAGACAGGAATAAGAACTTCCCCACTTCCCGCAGGCTCCGACTGGGAAAAATTACTTTCGGAAAGTGGAATCTTTATGGATTCGCCAACACTCAATCCTTTTTCAAACTGCAAATTATTATAAGCAGCGAGATCTTTTGGCGGAACATTATACATCCTGGCAATGCTGTAAAAGTTTTCTTTGGAAGTTACTTTATGGGTAATAAATAACTTAGGTGTGCTGCCACCTATTACCAGGGCATTTTGCTGTGCAAAGGAAGCACTAGCTGTAACAAATACAATTATAAAAACACGCAACCATTTTGCCATAAATGGAAGTTTGCCTGAAGTAAGAAAACCAGTATTCTGTGCTTTGAAATTTTTCATAGTATTCATTACAAAGATGGGATAAAAAATTTGTTATAAAATGACGTTCACATTCACGATCGTTAAAATTTTTAAAACAATCGCCAACAGGCGCGTTTATATTTGGAAAACTAATTTAATTTTTTTGTTTTATTTACAACCGTTGTTGCCATTTAATGCTCATTTCATTTTTCCATTGCATAAAATCTCCGTCAATTATATGTTTCCTGGCTTTTATTACTATGTCAAGATAGAAAGCAAGGTTGTGTATACTTGCAATTTGTAATCCTAAAATCTCTTTTGATTTAATTAGATGCCTCAGGTAAGCTTTGCTATAATAATTACTTATTTCAGAATCTATGCCTTCATCAAGTGGAGAAAAATCCTTTTCCCACTTTTTATTGTCGATATTAATAACCCCGCTGCTGGTAAAAAGCATTGCATTCCGGCCGTTACGTGTGGGCATTACACAATCAAACATATCAATTCCCAAAGAAATACATTCAAGAATATTCCATGGCGTTCCTACGCCCATCAAATAGCGCGGCTTGTTAACCGGTAAATTATCACAACACATCTCACATATTTCATACATTTTTTCTATTGGTTCGCCCACGCTCAGCCCTCCAATGGCATTTCCTGTGGCCTCTTTTGAAGAGATATATGCGCAGGAAATTTTTCTCAGGTCGTGATGAACACCCCCCTGTACAATAGGGAACAAATTCTGCGTATGGCCATACTTATCTTTTGTATTATTAAACCGGTTAAAACACCTGTCTAACCACCGATGTGTAAGCTCCATGGAAGTTTTTGCATA
>JBDTZL010000102.1:0-5817 GCA_040005125.1 Ginsengibacter sp. | reverse complement strand
TGCTGATGTCTTCAAACAAGGGATTTTCACCGGAGCTGCTGTAAGGAGCCGCAAGATCCTGACGAAAAAGCGGAACATTTTTAACAGAGTTACCAATTCCATCATGTGTTTCATCGAAGGTGCCTACCGGGTAATTAACAGAGTCTTCCAAATAAGCATCTACTTCTGCTTCGGTTGATTCAGCAGTAATTCCTTTTGAAGATCTCCCGGTGGTTTTGCCCATATTATTTAGCTGCATATTTACATAAAAGGCTCTTGAATTTTGCGCCGTAGCAAGCAGCTTACCAATGTTGAAAGTAAGCGGGGCCAGCCCGTCAATGCGCTGCCCGGCAGTGCCGCCATTGGGCATATTGAAAGCAGACTTATCAGTAACGGTATGGCATATAGCGCAACTGACGCCCACCATATCGCCTTTCATAATATCTATTTTACCATCTTTATTGCTGTCTTTTGGCACAACTCCAATAACGGCGTTTTCATTAATCAGCTTTTCTGTTGTCATAGGGTTATTTAGCAACGGCGCATTTTGTAAAGAGAGGTCGGTTTTAAATTCTGCTTCAAGCGCTTTTTTTAATTCGGGATCAACGGCTTCCATGTCAAATTGCAAACCTATTTCCAGCATGTTCTTTGGAGTTACTTTCTTCTCGGCCATGCCTTGCTGCATACGCATGGCATTAAACCAGAAACCTTCATTACCGAATGTTTCAAATCTAAAAACATCTTTCCCTCTTGCCGCATCGCCCAAGGGTTGTGCTTTTGGTTTCTGTATATCCGCAGGACCATCGCTGCCCGATTCCTGTGTAGATGCCTGATTGTTTTTAGAAGAATTGCAGGAGTCGAATAACAAAACATTAGAAAATAATAAAATAAACAACACCGAAATGACAAGCGGTATTTTTTGTTGGAACACGACGCATCGAGTCCCTATGCGGTAAATGTTATTTAATAAATTCATAAATAAGTATGTTTAGTACAAGTATTAAAATATCACGTTCAACAAATTTCATACTCTGTTTCATTGAATAATTATCTGATATTCATTAAAAATGAACTACAAACACGTATCCACAACCCAATAAAAACCTCACAGAAGTATAACGTTTATGTTCTTATTACATCACGAGCTAGGCTAGACGAAGATCAAACTCTGTAACAATCATGCCTTAGTGATATTTTTATTGTACATAAGACAATGAAGAAGAATAGTTACTTGTTTACAATTTATAAGAAACATCTGTTTAATAGGCATACCTGTGATTAAATAAATATGTTAGAAGGAAGATTTAATTAAAAAATTAATTGTAGCTTAAATCTATTATTGATAAACACGTTGCCCTAATAAAAATGAAAAAAATACTTTTAGTAGAAGATGATCCTGAAATCACGAGGCTATTAAATCTTCATTTCGATAAACACCTTTATGAATTATGCAACTGTGCTACCGGGAAAGAAGCGATTGAAAAAGCCGGCGCAGGAAATTTTAATCTTATTATACTCGATATAGCTCTTCCTGATTCTGATGGTATGGAAATTTGCAAAAAAATAAGAGCGATCGATACAGGGACACCTGTAATGATGCTGACCTGCCACTCAGAAGAAAGCGACAAAGTACTTGCACTAGAATTAGGAGCTGATGATTACGTTACCAAACCATTTGGCATACTCGAACTAATGGCGCGTGTAAAAGCCTTGCTGCGTCGAAGTCACCAAAACCAGCCAGATGATATAGGCGAAAAAGCAGAAATTATTTATAAAGATATTCGTATTGATGGTGATAAACGCAAAGCTGAAGTAAATGGTAAAAGGCTTGATCTCACACCTAAAGAATTTGATTTACTTTTTCTTTTGGCCCGCAATCCCGGTAAAACATTCAGCCGAAAAGAGCTTTTGGAAAAAATATGGGGCTATGTTTTCTCGGGGTATGATCACACGATCACTTCTCATATAAACAGGTTACGAATAAAGATTGAGCCAGATCTTCAGTATCCTCAATACATTTTAACATCCTGGGGGACGGGATATAGATTTTCAGAATGAGCATAAAAAAATTTTCAATATTCAGGCGAATAACAATTTTGATCTTTGTTTTGATCTCTGCGCTATCATTGTTATTTACAGTAATAACTTATTTTGCTACAACACGTTTTTACCAGGCAAGTACTCAATTACTTAATAAAGATGTTGCCGCTCATATAGCTAAATTCTCATCGCCATATGAAAGCGATGGAATAAATAAGAGCAAGGCTGATTCTGTATTCCAGGACGCAATGGTAATAAGCCCGAGTGCCGAGGTTTATTTTTTAGATACAGCCGGCAAAGTAGTTGCCTATCATGCAAATAATGCCGCGATCAAAAACTGGAACCTTCCCCTGGATAAAATAAAAAGATATTTAGGCTCTCAGGGAAGGGCATATATTAAAGGTCCTGATCCCAGGGATCCGGAAAACCAGAAAATATTTTCTGCATCGGAAGTTTTTGATCATGGGCTAAAATTGGGATATATATATGTGATATTTACCAGCAATGAATACAGGAATGTAACCCAGATGCTGTATAACAGTCAGGTAACTAATTTTGCCATCGTTTCATTTATATGCATTATACTACTTTCGGTAATTGTATCCCTGGTTTATTTAAATCGCATTCAGCGAAGCTTTACCCGAATGCTTAATGTTCTAAAAAGATTTGAGCAGGGAGATTTTGAACCGAGGTTTAAAATACAAGAACAGCATGAACTTGCCCCTGTAACAAGCGCATTTAATAATCTTGCGGATTTACTGGTACTTAATATCAATAGTCTTACAAAGTCAGAAAAGAACAGGCAGGATTTTATCGCTACTATTTCTCATGATTTACGCACCCCTCTTGCGATAATCAGAGGCTATGCAGAAACCTTATTAATAAAAAAGCAAAGCAGCCTGAGCCCTGAAGAAAGAGATAATTATATACAAATGATCCTTAATAAAATAATGCAGGTAGAAAATATGGTTAAAGATTTATTTGAATTATCCAAAATGGAATCTGTCGAATTCAGGGCAAATAAGGAACCATTTGTACTATCCGAAATCGTCCAGGAAACTGTAAATACTTTTCAGTTAAATTCATCGTATAAAAACATAGATTTACAATGCACACAATGCTTATATCATGTATGGATAAACGCAGATATCAGTTTGATGGAAAGAGTTGTACAAAATCTTGTGGATAATGCAGTGAAAAATACTTCCGAAAATGGAAAGATAGAGGTGGCGATGGCAGTGGAGAATAAGGATTTGATTTTTAGAATAGAAAACTTTGGGAAACTATTGCCTCAAAATGTGTTATTGTGGATAAATTCACCCGTTACTGAAAACGGGAACTATTCAGACAGGCCGTCAAAACAGGGTTTGGGCCTGGTAATCGTTAAAAGAATTCTGGGTCTTCATAGTACAAACCTTAAGGCAAGCGTTACAAACTCATCCAATGTTTTCAGCTTTAGCCTCCCAGTATATGATCCTGTAACTAATAACTAATTTTCTTCATAAACATAAATGCCACCAGCTTTTCTGGTGGCATTATTCAAATTTTCGGAAAACATAATTCTCCTACTTCTTGTCCATCTTCATCTTGTCCATCTTCATCTTGCTCATTTTACCTTTCATGTCCATCATGTCACCTTCTTTCATCATCATAGTTTTACCGTCTTTCATTTTTACAGAACCGTCTTTCATTACCATGGTGCCGTTGCTCATTTTCATGTCATTGTCCATTTCCATAGTTTCACCATTTTTCATCATCATCATTTTTCCATCTTTCATCATCACACCATCTTTACCTTTCATCATTTTTCCGGATTTCATATTATCCATCTTTTGGTCTGTTTGTGCAAAAGCGCCTGTACTTAAAGTAAAGGCAACAATCAAAATCATTAACTTTTTCATAATTAAAAAAAAATTTACGAAAACCAACAGCTAAGCTGATTAATTTCCTGTTTTAAAAAATTGTTTTAAAAAATTTAATCCTAAATACAGAATTAGGAGCAAAATCTCTTAGCGGTTTTTATGATTGGTAATTGTTCTACAGTGCAATGTAAAACTTAAGTGCTCTTAAAAGATCAACTATATCAAATGTTATACTTAAAAAACATAAATGTTATACTTTCGTGATAACTAGGGAATTATAATGGGGCAGGTGATTTAAATTCAGGGCTGATATTTCGGAAATCCTCGGGGAATTATTTTGACGATGATTGTTGAGAACGATCTGTGATCGCTTGGAAATAAAAAAATATGCCGGGAGTTGATTCAAAGAGTAATACATTGTAATTTTTAATAGGAGTGCGATTTCACATGAGCATGCCGGCGATCCTCCTCTGGCCAGGTTGGGACTTTATTATTAAAAGTTACTCCAGATTATCCTAATTAATAAACCGAAGGGATAAAATGTCCCGAAATATTTTATGATATAATATGTTTTTTGATTAGCAAATTCATTTACCCAATCGCAGCATATTTCTTTAAATGGAATAAAGGTGTAATTAATATAGGCACGTATTGTGATAGACGTAAGTAAACTGCTCCTATTCCAATTATTTCGCAACTGATACAGGGTGACATAATCCCTGCAATAAAAAAAGGGGAAGTGGCCTCAATAGCTCTTTTGTATGATGTTTATGCGTCGGCATTGTTTGGCTACATTCTTAAAATAGTTGCTGACAAAGAAAAGGCTGAAAACATTTTAGAATTTATTTTTATAAATCTTTCACGTACAATAGAAAATTATAATGACGGGCGGGGCAGTTTATTTATATGGCTATTAAACACAGCAAGAAATAAATCCATTGAAGCTTTAGGTGTCAAACCACAAATTAGTAATACTTACCAAAGTGAACTTTCTTTACTTGAAAAAACCATATTTTCTCTTATTAATGTTGGGGGGCTAAAAGCCAATGAAATCTCAGACTTATTACACCTCCCTTTAAAAACAATTAAAGCAAAATTTGATCAGCTTTACAAATTCAAACAACTTGAACATGAAAAAACTGGCTTTGATAATGACAGTCTTTAATCAATCTACAATATGATGCGTATTGTGGTAGATGATGACATAGAAACTGCAGAGTTTTTGAAATACCTTCTGAGTATTATCGTATGGAAATTATGGAATATGAAAAGATAAATTCAAAAGATGTTGATAGTTCCATCCTTTGCTTGCATAAGAATTGGTAGTCTGTCAGTGACAAGATTCTGTTCTTTTAGTCTAGAGTAGTGATCTAACGCAAGAACTTTCAATTCACTTTCTTTACCTGTTTTAGGCTTATAGGCGACAATAACAATTCGTGAATTCATATGTATAAAGTTTTAGGGAGTTGCTTACTGTCGCTTGTAAGTTTAAAAGGCCGTTTTGTTTTGGAAAAAGCAAATGAAAGCTTGCCATCAATTTTGCAACAAGTTTTTACACACATTGGCTTTGTTTTGTGTCTTTTAATTTTTGTGTAATGGACGGGTATAATTTTTGATCAATTGTCATACTGAACACTTTTTTAGAGATTATTTTTTTTCTTGCTTTTGACATGCACGATTAGACTAATGAGAAAAGCTCCAATTCCAATTCCACAAGTGAGGAGGCTTACAATATAAATTGCTTTTATATCCTCGATGCCTTTTAGGCGTATGATGTTTCCAATGCTAATAAATGCAAATACCAGTGTTGTAATCAGCATCGATTTAATAAACTTTTGTTCCATTTCCAGTGTAGTTTTTATTATGTCTAATTTATACGGGTTTCGGTTTCTCTCTTAAATTTATGAGAGTTTTTACTGCCAATGTTCGGGTATTT
>JBDTZL010000213.1:0-19593 GCA_040005125.1 Ginsengibacter sp. | reverse complement strand
AGCCAATCGATATAGTTTATACCATTGATGAAAATGAATGGAACGGCGAAACAAACCTTCAGCTAAAAGTTATAGACATCAGGGCTTCGGGAATATAGTCATTGAGTTCGAAATATAGTAATTGAGTCATTGGTCAATAGTCAATAGTCAATAATTAATGCCCAACACCGTAGAACCGAAATTTATAATGCAACGATCCAATGACTTAATGACCTATTGACCAATGATCCCCGTTAACAATTATTGATGAACCAATGAAATTAATGTATTACCTGAGGTATTTTTTTTTTATTGGAGTGAACTGGAACTTCACACTTGCATTCTTTACTATCTATTATGAAATAAAATGTGAAAGAAAATATCACCTCAATTCAACCGGGCTGGACAAATTACGCACTCTTTCAATAAAGGGCGATAACCTCGCTCATGCATCAATTTACCAGGCTTCGAACTACTATATTCTTGAAAAAGGATTTAACTACCTGAGAAGCATAAACGAAAATAATAATATTGTTGATTTTGGATGCGGTAAAGGCAGGGCGCTGGTTGTAGCAGCATATTTTGGGTTTAAAGATATCACAGGGATTGACTTTGCGAAAGCACTGTGTAACGCAGCAGAACAGAATATTCAAAATACAAAACTGCGCTATCCGTCAGTTGTATTTAATGTGATTTGCGACGATGTGGTGAACTACAAAATAAAGACAGAACAAAATGTTTTCTTTTTTTTTAACCCGTTCGATGAAGTAGTAATGCTTGAAGTAGTAAAAAATATTCTCACCTCTCTCAAAGAAAAATCAAGAAAGGCATTTATTATATACGTCAACCCTGTGCATAAAGAAATTTTTTTAAGCGCCGGATTCCGGGAAGAATATTATAAAAGAAAATTACATTACCTCGAACTGAGTATTTTGTCTAATGATCTGGAGGAGCAGGTTGAAAACCTCACCCCAACCTCTCTCCCAGGGAGAGGAAACTAACTTACCAAAACACTCCCAGAACTTTGAATCTCGAACTCTGAACTTTTTACTTAGCTGAGGATTATTTTACTTTTTGCTTTCCCCTCCATTATATCCACACTGCGGTTTATAAAATTGGTAAGTTCATTTCCTTTTAATAACCCCTGCGAAAGCAAAGCGAGATCGGCAAGGTTCCTGACCTGCTTTTCCTGCTGCTCTTTATTCTCTTCCTGTAAAATTTTTTGATATACCGGGTGATTCCCATTAACAGTCAGGGTTACTTCTTCCGGCATATTGCCATAAAAACTTCCCATACCTCCGCCCCCATTCATGGCCATATCTTTCATCCTCCTCATAAATTCGGGCCGGGTTGCAATCACGGGCAAAGTTTCACCGGACAATCCTTTTATTTCAACCGATACATGCAGTTCAGAAATTTCTAATTGAAAAAGATCCTTCAATTTTGTTTCTTCATCTTTACTTAAAACACTTTCGGTCGTCTCAGTTTTATCAATAAGATTCTCCGCAATATCAGCATCCACTCTCACAAACTGAACATCGGTCCATTTCATTTCCATATTATTGATAAAAGCGGCGTCTACTATAGTTTCAAGCTTAACTACAATATAATTTTTTTGCCTGGCAGCCTGTATAAAAATATTCTGCTGTACCGGATCAGTAGTATACAACATAACCAACTTTCCTTCTTTATTTTTTTGTAAGGTTTCAGCAGCAGTTCTGTATTCTTCCATCGTATAAAATTTTGCTCCGTCAGCATCCTCATACAGGTTGAATTTATTTGCCTTCTCCAGGAATTTGTCATCCGTTATCATTCCATATTTTACAAAAAGCCCGAGGCTCTCCCATTTTTCTTCGAAAGATTTACGATCTGATTTAAAAATTTCATCCAGCTTGTCGGCAACTTTTTTTGTGATATAAGAGTTTATTTTTTTTACATTAGGGTCACCCTGCAAATAACTTCTGCTCACATTCAGGGGAATATCCGGGCTGTCGATAACACCATGAAGCAACATTAAAAATTCAGGAACAATATCCTTCACCTCATCTGTAACAAATACCTGGTTGCTATACAACTGTATCTTGTCTTTTTGCATTTCAAAACGTTGCTTTACCTTAGGAAAATAAAGTATTCCTGTAAGGTTAAAGGGATAATCAACATTCAGGTGGATCCAGAACAATGGCGCTTCACTAAAAGGATATAATTCTTTATAAAAGTCCTGGTAATTCTGCGGAGTGAGATCTACCGGTTTTTTTGTCCACGCAGGACTGGTATTATTAATTTGTTTCTCTTCAAATTTTATCGGAATAGGCAAAAACCTGCAGAATTTTTCAAGGATATGCTGTATCCTTTCTGTTTCAAGAAATTCCTTGCTTTCTTCATTAATATACAGTACCACATCTGTACCCCTGCTTTCCTTTTCTGTTTCTTCCAGCGTATATTCCGGGCTTCCATCACATTCCCACTTAACTGCTTTTTCATCCTCCTTATAGCTTTTTGAAATAATTTCAACTTTATCGCTCACCATAAAAGAAGAATAAAAACCCAGCCCAAAATGCCCGATGATATTGGATTCGTTCTTTCCCTTATATTTTTCTAAGAATTCTTCCGCCCCGCTAAATGCAACCTGGTTAATATATTTATCCACTTCTTCTGCTGTCATCCCGACACCCTTATCAGAAATGGTCAGGGTCTTTTTTTCTTTATCAATACTGATATTGATATCAATACTTCCCACTTCTCCTTTTACTTCACCTAATGAAGAGAGTGTATTGAGTTTCTGGGTAGCATCAACTGCATTGCTTACCAACTCACGAATAAAAATTTCATGATCGCTGTAAAGAAATTTCTTAATGATGGGGAAAATATTCTCTGTCTGAACTCTTATACTTCCTTTTTGCATATAGATGTAGTTTATTCCACCGTTTCAAAATAAGTGCCATAAAAACTTTTCTGACAGTCTGGCAATTGTTAACAAATTTATCATGTAAAAATCTTTTTTTGAATACGCGGGGAAAGTAAATTCGTTGTCTAAATAGCCTAAAGATGAAAAAACTTTTCCTCCCGGTTTTATTCCTGCTTTCTTTTTACATTTCAGCTAATGCGCAGGTAGTGATCAATGAGGTTTATGGCGGCGGCGGAAACAGCGGATCAATCTACACCAATGATTTTATCGGGTTATATAATAATGGCGCTACAGCCCAGGATTTAACCGGGTGGTCTGTTCAATATGCAAGCGCTGCGGGAACTACATGGCAGGTTACCAACCTTTCGGGTACTATTGAGCCCGGCAGTTATTACCTGGTACAGGAAGCCATGGGAAACGGGGGCACAACTCCACTGCCATCAGCAGACGCTACCGGAAGTATTGCGATAAGCGCCACGGCCGGCAAAATAATTTTATGCAATACAATCGTTGCACAAAGTGGCAATAACCCCGCTACCAATTACCCGTCGGGGCCTGTAATTGATAAGGTGGGGTTTGGCGCATCAGCAAGCGGTTTTGAAACTGCAGCTGCGCCCGCGCCCTCTAATACAACCTCTATTCAGCGTAATGTCACTCATACAGACACAGACAATAACACTGTTGATTTTACAACTGGTTCCCCATCCCCAACGCCTTCGGGCCCTGTGGATACTACCCCTCCAACGGCGACCTCATTTTCGCCGGCTGATGATGTCTTAAATGTTGCCACCAATTCAACACTCAGCATTGTGTTCAGCGAAGCAATCAAGGAAAATATTGGAGTGTTAAGTGTAAACAATGCAACAACCGGTACAACAGATTATGTTTCTTTCCAGGGATCCAATCCTAATGTTGTCGTATCCGGCAATATATTAACGATTTATGGAGTCAACCTTCAGCCCAACACGGATTATTTTATTACCATGCCCGATTCCATAATTACCGATATAGCCAACAATAAATATGTGGGAATATCTAACAACACAACCTGGAACTTTCGCACCAAAGCCTCTATTGAAACCCCTGTTGCGGGAATTTTAAATACAACTTACACGCTTAATACTTCTGCGAATGTTTTCAATTCGGATGGTTTTAAACAATTTTCTGTAAGCGGTTCTTTGGTTTGGGAAGCCACCACATTTGGAAACATTTCCACCACTGGTATGGAGATGAATGGATTTTTCAATGGCACCAACCAATTGAATGAAGACTGGTTTATCAGCCCGCCTTTTGATCTTACCGCAACTTCCTATCCATTATTGTCATTTTATAGTATCAATAAATTTAATGGTGATCCCCTGCAGTTAAGAGTATCGACAAATTATCCCGGCTTCGGTAATCCAAATGCTTATACCTGGACAGATTTAAATGGAAAGTTCCCTCGGCAGTCGTCCAATGTGTGGACCTTGTCCAACAACATAAATTTATCTGAATTCAAGTCTGTGAATACTTATGTTGCAATTGTCTATACTTCATCAAACGATGACGGTCAGCGATGGACATTAGATGATATACGCATTGATAATTCATCGACACCGCCGCCACCCAATCTCGGTACCAGTACCACAGATATGCAATTTAATTATGTGGCCCCGGGTGGCAGCATTGCAAAAACGGTAAATGTGACAGGCAATGATATAACGGGAGATATTACATTGAATGCTCCTGCTAACTTTACCCTTTCTACTGACGGGATTGCATATAGCCCCTCTGTAACTTTATTGCAGGCAAGCGCTAATAACGTTACCCAGCCAGTTTATGTGAAGTTCTCTCCAACCCAGGCCAATAAAAATTATTATGATTCCATTCTTATAAATACAAGCGGGGTACCCGCCACAAAAATTTACGTAAAAGGCAGCAGCATAGACCCCGTCAATACTTTGGAAATTGTTAACTGGAACCTGGAGTGGTTTGGCAGCCCAACGCTGGGCCCTACAGATGATAACCTGCAGGAAGCGAATGTTAAAACAATAACACAAAATATAGCAGCAGACCTGTATGCTGTCGTTGAAGTGGTAAGTGAACCCAGGCTGCAGGATGTTGTGAATAATTTGAATGCGGTATATGGAGCAGGTACTTACAGTTACGTTATCTGCAACTACGGTTCACACGTTAATACATTCGAAACTCCGCCACCAACGGGAACCTTAGCTGATGTACAAAAGGAAGCTTTCATTTATAAAACTGCGCTTTTCTCCAACATCACTACCGCTGCTTTGCTTTCTCTGGGTGTGAACACAGCAGCCGACATCAGTAACCCGGATTACAATTATTGGGCAAGCGGTCGTTTTCCATTTATGATGACTGCTGATGTAACGTTGGGAGGAATCACAAAAAATATTCATTTTGTGCTGATACATGCAAAAGCCAATACTGCTCCTACCGTTCCTTCATACGACAGGCGTAAAAGCGGGGCCGACGACTTGCATACGTATTTAAATACAACATTCCCGAATGACGACATAATATTATTAGGAGATTTCAATGATGATCTCGATTCAACTATAACAGACGGTATCGTACCAAAAATAACCTCGTGGTCATCGTTCACGGCAGATAACACCAACTTTAGCTCACCTACACTGCCATTGAGCCTTACGGGAAAAGCTTCTACAGTTAAGTACAGCGATATGATAGACCATGTGTATTTATCCAATGAAATGGCGCCGTATTATTTAAGTAATACAGCAACCGTTCTAACCGACCAGGCAGCCACTATACCATCTTACGGGACTACTACATCCGATCATTATCCGGTGTTTACCCGGTATGCCTTTGACCCTTCTGTTCTTCCGCTGAAGCTCTTATCCTTTACAGCGCAAAAATCAGGAAACAAAGTAAATCTAAGCTGGAGCACCTCACAGGAAATAAACACAAAGTATTTTATAATTGAAAGATCTGGCGATGGCAAAAACTGGCCAGGAATCACAACTGTCAATGCCATAGGCAGCAATACTAACAGTCACGACTACACGACGTTTGATGAGGCTCCCCAGAATGGAGTTAATTTCTATCGTTTGAAAGAGGTTGATACAGACAATAAATTTGTTTATTCTGAAATCAGGGCCGTTTCTTTTGCAAGAAACTATTTAGTTGTTATTTCACCGAATCCCGCAAAAGATTTTATAAATATATTTCTTACAAAAAATAGCAATAGTCCCGTTACTATTCAGCTTATTGATATAAATGGCAGGATTGTAAGCTCGATAAACACCAATGACGTATCGATAAAAATGAATGTACAAAAATTAAGCAGCGGAACGTATTTCGTAAAAGTAATTGCAGGTAATAATGTAAATACACAAAAAATTTCAATACAAAATGGCAGGTGATCGTTCCCCTACCGCTCTTTCTCCATGACCATTCGCTTTTATTCGTCTGGCAATATGTTCAAAGGAACTATATACCCATTCACCATTACAAGATTCCTAAATGGATTCCCGTTTCGCATTCTTTTTGTGGAAAACTCATCGTCCCATGTGCGTAATTTAAGTAAGTCCCGGATTTGTTTTGATTTGCCGCCGGTCGTTGATTTATTTGTTTTGAAAAAGTCATTTATATCATCTACAGAAGCATATGGTTTGGATGCTTTGTCAAACAGGAAATTGATGGTCCCCAATGCATGAATAATTGCCGCAGCCCATACTTCGGCGTACCCGCTCAAAAAAGGAACGCTGCGCTTTCGTCCAAGTTTTGCAAGCAATCTTTCTGCAAGTTCAAAATATTCATCATCTAATTTCTCTGAACAAAACGTTCCGATAAAGTCAAGGATTTCTTTCTGCTTCTCTTGTATTTTTTGTTTATCCATTGGAAATACTTTTTTGAATTTAAAATATCGTGAGTTATTCTTTAACCATACAATTCTTCCAATTCTAATTTTTTTATTCGCGACATGATCGCTCCTTTTGAGCGTCCGAAATGTTTAGCCATGTCTCGGACATCTGTACCTTCACAAAACATCACGGTCAATTCTTCATCAAGTTCGTCCGTCCACGGTTGGTAAGCACCGTTGCGTGTTTTCCTCACTTCATCAACTGAATATCCCTTTCCATTTGATGCCTCTTTACTCTCAAATTTCGTGTTTGGAATAATTTTGGCTTGCCTGCCCGGAGTTTCAATTTGCTGCTTTCCTGCTTCACTTTCTACTTTTATTACATGGATTTGAGAAGAATGGGGAAACTCAGAAGGCATCAGGGCTTCGGGAATGTAAATGCTGTTTTTTGCTCGTGTTACAGCCACATACAAAAGATTTATTTCTTCGTTAAGTTTTGCCATGCTCACTTCCTGCTTTTTCCTTTCTTCTTTTAGTTTCTTTAATTTCTCTTCGGTTATGAAGTCATCTACAATGTGAACTGCATCATATTCCATCCCTTTGCACCGGTGCACGGTTGAGAAAATCATTTCTGCTTTTTCCTTCTCATCGTTTCCAACATGCTTTTCTTTGATTGCCTTTATAATATCCGGAATTTCATTTCCATACTTCCTTACAATTTCAACCATCATTCCAAGCTGCACATCTTCTGTTTTGTCAATATAGTCTTCGAGCTCGACAAGATTTTTCATTGCTTTTATCAACTTGTCTTTGATGAGATGATATCTGCCATTGTAAAGATTTAAGACATCATAAAGCGACGCTCCTTCATCTGCATAAGTGTAGGAATTTATGTTTCCCTCAAAATAAATGTGCTTTACTTTTTTCTTTTCTGTGACATACTCAATTGCCTTAAGAAGCAGACCAAGGTTTGTTCTCCCAAGCACCGCCTTTGTTTTATATTCTTTGCTGCTGCCTTTTCCGGTAATTGGAATGTGATTATCCTGGTCAATATGTTTCTTCCATTTGAGAACTTCCATTGCAAGATTGGCAATGTCCTGGCCGAAACGAAAACTTGTTGAAAGATTGTATGTGTTGAAATCTACTTTTTCAAGAGAATTTATTGCATGTCTCCAGCCATAAATTTGTTGATGGGTGTCGCCAACAATTACTTTGGTTGCATTTTGTTTAAAGAAAACATCGAGCATTGCCTGCGATGCATCCTGCCCCTCGTCAAACAGGATGTAATCATAGTTCAGTTTTGGATTTGATAACTGAAATTTTTTCAAATAAAAGTCGTGTGTGATTTCAATTTCTCCTTTGTCCATTTTGCTCAACAGCAGCCGGGATTGACGTTCGATGTAGCTGTAAAAGGAGGTTACAAATTTTTTTGCTTTGCTGCCATAAACCGTATCAAGATAATTCAGATCCTGAACTTTTTGTTTGTCGCTATTGCAGAAGTACGCAGTGAATTTGTTGATGTGGTTTGCCAATACATATTCAATGTGCTTTTCCCCATTACCCTGAACGTTGAGTAGTTCGGCTATTTCATTTGTCTTGTACCCCTGCGGCCTTATCTTGTAATTGTGGTTGAAAACAACATGCTTGTAAGCAAGCGAATGAGCCGTTTCTACCTTTACATTGTGAAGCCCTTTGTCGGCGAACTTTTTAACTGCTTCCAATTTTACCGACCTGTTGAAAGCAAGGTAAAGTATCTTGCTATCGTTCGGCCTTGCTTTAGCGTATTCAATTACTGTCGTTGTCTTACCCGAACCGGCAACAGCATTTATTTTGATGTTTCCGGTTGAATTGATAATTGCATGTTGCTCGGGTGTTAATTCCATTTTACTTCAAAGGAAAAGATTGTTGAATACGATAAATGCTTTCATAAAGCATTTATTCATCCCAGTCGTGCCATTTAATTTTACGAGAAGGATGTGAAAAAATCCTACGCTTTATGATTGAACTCTTCTTTGTATCGCTGTAATGTTAAATATACCGCCGCGGGCAATATCCAAAGATATGACTGCAGCATATTTTCAAAAATACCAAATAAATTGGCGGTATTTTAGCATATGGCTAAAAGATTAATTTTTTACCGACACCTGTTAAACATGCAAAAAAATTGCCTGCCTGCTATCTTCTTCTTTTTTCTTAATACATCTGCTATTCATGCCCAGGGGACACGGGGTAATGATACCATTTATTATGTATACTTTCCCAATAGTATTACCGCACGTTTATATGTTTCTCAAAAGTATACTGCTTATACACTAAAAGGCAATGGCTCAAAAAAATTACATTACCTACCCAATACAACTTTGAATTTGGGAATTGGCGCCACGTATCATAATTTTTCCCTGAACCTCGCTTATGGTTTTGGCTTTTTAAATACGGATGTTAGTAAGGGAAAAACAAATTATCTTGACCTTCAGGCGCATGCTTATAAACCAAAATGGGTAACCGATTTCTATGGGCAATTGTATAAAGGATATCACTTGGATCCTGACGGGTTTGCAGCACCTCCCGGTAAAGATTATTATTACAGGCACGATGTAAAAGTCACTTTGTTTGGCCTTTCACAATATCGGATTTTTAATCCCAGGCGTTTTTCTTACAATGCAGCTATTATCCAAAATGAATGGCAGAAAAAATCTGCAGGCACCCTGCTGGCGGGAGCCGAAGTATACTATGGAGTTGTAAAAGCCGACAGCAATTTTGTCCCTGAACCGATACAAGACAACTATACGCAAAAAGACATTAAATCTATTAATTATTTCAGTATTGGCCCGGGGGCAGGTTATGCTTACACATTGGTAATTGCCCAACACATATTTATAACAGGTTCATTAACGGGTAACGTTAATTTTAGTTATACAACTGAGCATTCAACAGGCAATTCAAAAAATCATTTTTCTGTAAATCCTGTTACCCGTTTCCGTGCAGCGGCCGGGTACAACGGCAGAACCTGGGATGTAAGCGCAAACTGGATCGCAGACGATCTTCATTTTACAGGAAGCAATCAAAGCAAATATGTTTTTAACACAGGAAATTATAGATTTATTATAGCCAGGCGGTTTAATGCAGGCAACCGTTTACAACATCATTTGCGACTGGTGAATAAGGTTTTTAAAGAATAATGTCTTGCGTTTAATCTTTGTATTCAGGCTGCCATATATTTACTTAATACTTCTGGGGAATATTTGAAATAATTGTGATGGAGAAAGGTTATCATTCGTCTCGAAGTATTGCTTTGCCATCGCTGGTCTTCCAGAACTACCCCTTTAAGAAAGTCATGCGTTGCCGTTGTTGTGTGTTCGTGCTGATGGTTTTGCCGCTTGGCAATCACCAACAACCAGCACAAGGGTACGAATTAATAGTGGCCAAGCCGCCCCTCCTTTATTAACTTAGGCAATTTAAAACAACTATCAAAACTCACCATTCGCAATATTTTGAAACCTTACCTAACTCATCCAATGCGTAAGAAAACCAAACTCATCTACACCACTTGTATAAAACTTCGCAGATGAATATTTGTAATCTTCAGGGCGAACGCATAAACCCGCTGTAACAGGACCTGCCTGCCGGTAGGCAAGTTGTTATGAATATATTCCATCTTTTGTATAAATACTTCTTTGGTCCATAAATCTATACTTAAAGGATTCTGTTTCCAAAATTGATATTCTCTATCCTTTGCGCCTACATAAAATTGCTCCAATACCTTTGGATGGTTTTTTATTAAATCCCGCTTTATAGTCTGCGATACGAACTTTAGAAAATTTCTTTGAACAGCATCCCGTTCATATCCATCCTGAACTTGCCAGACCATGTGCATATGATTGCTCATAATACAAAAGACATTTAGCTCTATCCATTTTTCTTTCACCATAACTGAAAGGCTGTCCATTATTACATCTTTATATTTATCGGGTTTTAAAAGATGCTTCCACCCTTGAAGGGTAGCAGTAAAGTATTGTGTGTGATGGGCAGTGATGATTGATGATTTAGAATTAGTATCATAAAGTAATGAAAGTTTTACTTGTTTCAAATCCGCACCTCTTTCCCTGTTGTTGGTGAATGCCAGGCTGCTAAACCATCAGCACGAACACCAACAATGGCCAAGTGTGGCTTTGAGAGAGAGAGAAATTTTTTAGGAACACCCGCAAGGGCATAAATATGCAATTAGTAAATCTCAACTAATATATCTACCAATTTTTCCGGCATTGAAAAAAATGGCGAATGGCTACTGGGAAGTTTGTAAACTTTTTCACAACGAACATTTGTGGCAATACTGCTTTTATCTAAATCTTTCGCTTGGGTACAAAGAATGTAATACTTTTTGATGATGCCATAACGATTGTCCGTTACATGCACTGGGGTGGCAAGAGTTGAAACAGACTGCCAAGAAAGATGAGCCTTAGCGAATGATATGTCTTCGGGTAAACAATCATGATAAAAAAGTTGTTCAACAAGTTTTGGATTCCATTTACAAGATTTTTTGTCTTCAGAAAAAATAAGCACCTCAGGCTCCGGAGCATTAGATTTTGATGCGGAAGATACCTTATTGCTTTCCCGTATTTTTCCTACCAAAGAAAATACGGACTCGCCGTTTTGAGGCATGAAAGCATCCAGATATACTAATTTGTCAATCTTTTCCGGACCTAAAAGTTCGGCTGACTGTGAAATAACAACGCCTCCGCTTGAATGTCCTACCATAATCACTTTTCCTTCTATAGCATTGGCTATATCTGCTACTTTTTTCACGTCATCGCCAAGCGTAATGTTTTCAAGCCGTGTCGTGTCATCTCCCCAGCTGGGTAAATCAAGGGTTATTACTTTAAATCCTTTAGCTTCTAAAAGTGGAATTACTTTTTTCCAACACCATGCGCCATGACCGGCTCCATGCACTAAAATGTAGGTTTTGTTTGATGATTGCGAAAAAGTCTTGGCTGCCATAAATAAGAATATTATTATTAAAAGGGAAATACGTTTCATAACAACAAATTGTACCATCAAAATTGAAACGTATTTGGTGTTGAGAGGTGGTAAAAAAAGGACATTTTTAGAATGAAGGCATTTCTAACCCGATACGGCTTCGATAAAGTTCATCTGAAAGCCCAAGTCTGCTTTCGGGTGAATTGTTTTCAAGTAAATGAAATTCATTTGGAGTTAATCCGGTAAAATCTTTATAATCTTTTACCAGGTGCTGGTAATCAAAATAGTCACATTCAATAGCTATTCTCAACCAATCCCAATTTGGATAGGCGTTTTTTGTATTAAAGGCTTTAGTAAAACGTATAATTCTTGCGTATGTTTTAGGATTAACACCCACTCTTTCATTAAATTTCCTTTTAAACTGTTTGCTGCAAAGACAGGATTCTTTCGCTAACCAATCAAGAGGAATGTTACCAGCACGTTGCATCATAAACTTACTCACTGAATCTAACAGATGAACTTCTTTTCGTGCATTGCTAACCAAGGTACCTACAAACCTATCAGCTATTAAAAGCATCTCGCTGTAACTTTTGGCATCTTGTAATTGTTCGTGAATAAACCGGATATTTTTTGAAAAAATATTTTCTGAATCAAAATATTGATTAGTCAATTCAAAAGAAGGAATGCCTGTTAGTCGGAATAAACCCGTAGGTTGAAAAACGATTTGGAAATTTAAAAAAACGCTTCCAAAAAAACATCGCTTGTTAATTGAAGTTTGTTGTCCAAATAATATAATAGGCAAATCAAGATTTTTTTTACCGCGGTTCATAAATTCAATCTCAAGACTACCTTTAAAAATAAAATAAATACATTCTTCCGGTTTTGGTGGGTAAGCCTTTACGGAAGTTTGGGTGCTTTTATCAAATTCAAAATGACAAATCCTGTAACATTGTATAAACTCCCTGAATGCAGGGTTAGGTAAAAAATCTTTTAAAATCATTTGTAAGATTTTAAATTTAGGAAGCTTGCAGAATAATCGCCCCGAAATCTGTCTGTTCTAACATGACCGCCAACACTTTAGTATTAATGTTATTAGGCGTAGTATGTCCAAAAAAATTGTATATGATAATCGATTCATTAACGTTACACCTTTTGTACCTGCCTGCCGGTAGGCAAGTTGTTGTTAGTACAATCCATTTTACAATTCTCTTGCCGGTAATTCCACAAATGTTCCTTTACTATTTCTCTGCCTCCACCGTTCCACTCCCCGTTGTATGAACTTCCGGGGAAGGTGGATTACCCCGGTAGTACACATCTCCGCTTCCCACTATGCTAGCCGATAAATGCACACTTGCAAATACATGAGCGTTCCCGCTCCCGGCAATTTTTACGGTTACGTTTTCACTTTCAAGGCCGCCGCAATTAATATCGCCGCTCCCGGCTATATCACCGGTAAAATCTTTTGTGTGCCCCGTTAAGTCTATATTGCCCGATCCGCTCACTGACACGTCTATTGCCGGCGCATCAACCTGCGCTTTTATATTTCCTGAGCCGGAAACATTCATTTCAATTTGCCGTGAGTTTTTCAATACGCCCTGCGCGGTTATATCCGCGGAACCTGAAACGCTCAATTTATCAAGAGACGGGGCAGTTACATACACCTTTGCATGATCCTCGTTAATTGAATAACCATCTTTATAGTCAACGGTTAAAACGCCGTTGTGTACATCGGTAACCACATACTGCAGGATATTATCATCATCTTCTACAGACACGGAATAAGTATCACCGGTGGTAATTTCCACGTCAATAGAACCCGCAGTTTTTACTGCATTAAAATTGCCGGCATTTCTCTTTTCGGTGCGGATGTTACCATTTCCTGTTACGCCAGGGCCGTTTATAACATGGCATGAACATATTAAAACCGACGCTGCTATTAAAATTGACATCTTTTTCATCGTAATATTTTTGGGATTATTAATTAGCAAGATACAAACTTCAATAAACTTTTTAACTTCGCAGCAAATGACGGAAAAAATTCTGATCCTCGATTTCGGCGCACAATACACACAATTGATTGCCAGGGCCGTTCGGGAAGCAAATGTGTATTGTGAAATTCTCCCCTTTAACAAAGAAATTGAATTTACACCGGGATTGAAAGGAGTTATACTTTCCGGCTCACCATTTTCGGTAAATGACGACAATGCCCCCACAGTAAATGTGAAAGCAATTGCTGAAAAGGTACCTGTATTAGGTATTTGCTATGGTGCACAGCTCATAGCAAAGGTATACGGGGGCCTGGTAGAGAAAAGTGACAAGCGGGAATATGGCAGGGCAAAACTTCAAATCAAAGACGATCACGAATTGTTGGTGAATGTAAAAAATGATTCTGATGTATGGATGAGCCATAGTGACACCATCGCAAAACTTCCCGAAGGTTTTTCAACATGGGCGGTCACACACACCATACCCATAGCTGCATTCGGGCATGAAAATGGAGATAGTAAAATATATGGCCTGCAGTTTCACCCGGAAGTGTACCATTCTGCCGAGGGCAAAAAAATAATAAAAAACTTTTTGGTAAATATATGCGGCTGCACACAGGACTGGACACCTGCACATTTTATTAATGATACTATTGCCACTATAAAAGAAACCATCGGTGATAAGAAAGTAATTATGGCATTAAGCGGTGGCGTTGATTCTACAGTTGCTGCAACACTTATTCACCGCGCTATTGGAAAAAATCTTTTTGGCATTTTTGTTGACAATGGCGTGCTCAGGAAAAACGAATTTCAACAGGTGCTGGATTCATGCCAAAGCATCGGGCTGAACATCAAAGGCGTAGATGCCAAAGATCATTTTTATACAAAACTTGCAGGAAAGGTGAGCCCCGAGGAAAAAAGAAAAATTATTGGCAAATGCTTTATTGAAATTTTTGATAGTGAAGCATATAAAATTGAAGGGATAGAATTCCTGGCCCAGGGCACTATTTACCCGGATGTAATTGAATCAGTTTCGGTACATGGTCCATCAGTTATGATTAAATCCCATCACAATGTAGGCGGCCTTCCCGATCACATGAAACTAAAGCTGGTTGAGCCGCTCAGGTCTTTATTCAAAGATGAGGTAAGAAAAGTTGGCGCAGAATTAGGGCTTCCTCCTACTCTCCTGAACCGTCATCCTTTTCCCGGGCCCGGGCTCGCAATAAGAATTTTGGGAGAGGTAACTGAAGAAAAGGTACAATTGTTGCAACAGGCAGACGCAATATATACGGAGGCATTATTTAAATATAATTTGTATGCAACTGTTTGGCAGGCCGGTACAATCTTACTCCCTGTAAAAAGCGTAGGTGTAATGGGTGACGAAAGAACCTATGAATTTACAGTGGCATTGAGGGCGGTAACTTCAGTAGATGGTATGACGGCAGACTGGGCTCACCTTCCCTATGATTTCCTGGGATACGTGTCCAACGAAATTATTAATAAGGTGAGAGGCATAAACAGGGTGGTTTATGATATAAGCAGTAAGCCTCCTGCAACAATTGAGTGGGAATAAATTGAAGTTCAAGGTTCAAAGTTCGGGATTGTTTTGGTAAGGTAGTTCCCTCTCTGAAGGAGAGGGGTTGGGGTGAGGCGCCGAGGTTGATAGTGGTTTTTGATACTTAATTCACGGTACCTGCTACCTGCTACCTGCCTCGCTATTTATTGATTTAATTATGAAGAAAAATATTTGGTATTTCGTTGTTGCATCTTTTTTTTTAGCAACACAATCATTTGCCCAGGACACTCTTTCACCTTCAAAAACCTACAGGATTGCCGTGTTTGCACCCATGTACCTGGATTCTGTTTTTAACAGCGAAATGCTGAGCTCCGACAAGTCAATTCCAAAATTTGTTATGCCGGCTATAGAATTTGCACAAGGCGCACGAATCGCACTCGATACTTTAGCGCTTAACGGGAAACATGCCGAGGCATATATTTATGATTCCAAATCTTATACACAACCTATATCATGGCTCATAAAATATAAAAAGCTGGATAGTATTGACCTCATTATTGGTTCAGTAAAAGACCCCGATTATCACGAACTGGCAGCTTTTGCGCTTCAAAAAACTATTCCATTTATATCTGCCACCTATCCAAATGACGGAGGTATAACCGGGAACCCTTTCCTGCTAATTGCCAACTCAACATTACGGGCCAATTGCGAAGGCATTTTCAGCTACCTTCTGCAAAAGCATGGTACCGATAAAATTTATATCATCAAAAGAAAGGGTGACGACAGGATAGAAAATTATTTCAAAACCATTAATACTGCTGAAGGAAAACCTTTACTGAATATAAAAACGATAATGATTGACAGTTCTATATCTTCCTATAGCCTGTTGCACAGGATAGACACAAACAGGCTAGCCGTTATAATAGGCGCAGGCCTTGACGAAGGCTTCGCAAGAAATTTAGCAGATGCATGTTATCCCGTTCAGAAAAAGCATTCCCTTGTTTTAATAGGAATGCCTAACTGGGATGGGTTTAAAAGCCTTACAAAAACAGATCATTATAAAGATTTTCCTATCCGCTACACCACACCACATTATGACGCCGCAAACAACGCGTTTGATAGCTTATTAATTCAAAAATACTTTCAATTGTATAGGGCAAAGCCTACGGACATGGCTTATAAAGGATTTGAAATGACGTATTATTTTACAAATATTTTACTAAATTATCCTGCAACTTTTATGTCGCATATTAACGATACCGCTTTCAATGTATTTCATGATTTCAATTTCAGGGCAGTATTTATTGATAAGAAAAACCTGGTGCTGCCTGATTATTTTGAAAACAAACACCTCTTTATCATGCAAATTTTAAATGGTGATATTTCCAGGGAATGGTAACCTATGCAAATGTTTTTTTCTGGAATCCGCTTAAATTCACATTTAGAACTTTAGATTTACAACTTCTATTTAAACTGGTATAAACCCGTTTTGCATATGGGAAAAGGAAGATTAGAAGCTTTTAGCGATGGCGTATTTGCCGTTGTGATCACTATCATGGTTTTGGAATTGAAAGTCCCGCTTGGGGACGATTTAAATTCCCTTAAACCTGTCTTCCCTGTTTTTTTGAGCTATATACTTAGCTTTATTAACGTTGGGCTTTATTGGAACAACCACCATCATATGATGTTTGCGGTACAACACGTAAATGGAAAAGTATTATGGGCTAATTCCCACTTGTTATTTTGGTTATCTCTCATTCCCTTTACTACCGCGTGGATGGGAGAAAACCATTTCACGACGTGGCCCGTTGCCTTATATGGCATTATATTAATGATGGCGGGAATAGCTTACTATATTTTGGCACATAGCCTTATACAACTTCATGGCAAAAATTCAACACTCGCAAAGGCTTTAGGCAAAGATTATAAAGGAATTATTTCAGTAGTTATTTATATTGTTGCAATTCCATTAGCACTTATTAATTCGTGGATCAGCTTATCTATGTATGCAATGGTTGTCGCTATGTGGTTTATCCCTGATAAAAGAATTGAAAAGACAGTTATAAAACAGTAGACTTAATAAATACTGCGTGACTTGTCTATAAGAAAATTCGAAAAAAAATTGTGGCAATCTTCGTTTCCGGAGATAGAAAATTCTGTCGTTAAAAATTATTTTGCGTAATTTAATTTATGTATTTCCATCGCAAAATTTTAAATGATTATTATGAATCGCCGCTCTTTTCTGCAAAACTCTGCATTTACATTTGGAGCTTTAACTATTGGCCAACAAACATTTTGTAAAATGCTGGCTGAAGATCCCTGGAAGATAGCTATGCTCACCGATAGCATTGGCATCTTTACTGAAAGAGGTGGCACCATTGCTTTTCATTTTTCAAAAGAAGGGATTACAGTAATTGATGCCCAGTTTCCGGATACCGCTGTGCACCTGATTGACGAGCTAAAGAAAAAAAATGCTCAGCCATTCAGGTTATTGATAAATACACACCATCACCTGGATCATACTTCAGGAAATATCGCTTTCAAGGATATTGTAACCAGGGTGTTGGCTCATGAAAATTCTTTGATAAATCAAAAGAATGTGGCAGTTGCTCAAAAAACTGAAGACAAACAATTGTATCCCGGCCAGACTTTTGGAAAAGTATGGTCTGAGTCTGCAGGAAAGGAAAAAATTTCCCTGCACTATTTTGGAGCAGGTCATACAAACGGTGATGCAATGATCCATTTGGAACATGCAAATATTGTTCATATGGGAGATCTTGTTTTTAACAGGCGCCATCCATTTGTTGACAGAAGCGCAGGCGCTAACATTAAAAGCTGGATGAATGTTTTAGACACCGCTATGAAAAAATTCGGTAAAAAAGCGAAGTTTGTTTTCGGGCATGCCGCGGATGGTTATGAAGTTACTGGCACAGGCGATGACCTGCATGTGTTCCACGATTACCTTGGTAACCTTTTGAAATACGTTGGAGGTGAAATAAAATCAGGAAAAGCGAAAGAAGAAATTTTAAAAGCTACCGAAATACCCGGCTCACCCCAATGGAAAGGAGATGGGATACAACGCCCGCTGCAGGCTGCTTTTGAAGAGTTGAGCGCTTCATAATATTTTATAGGACTGAACGGCTTGTTAATTAATCCGGGCACATGTTTTCTTATATTGAGACACTACTTATAGCAATTAAAGATTCCCCTATACTTTAATCTTAATTTTTAGAAAATACAATAACAATCATGCAAATAAAAGAAGAAACACTTGACCCTGCAGACTGGCAAATGATGGAAGAATTAGGAATTGAGATGGTGAAGGATATGATGCAATTTCTTTCTACTGTGCGGGAGCGCAAAGTATGGCAGGAACCAACGGATGAAGTGAAAAATTTTTTTAATCAGCCTGTCCCTGCTGAAGGGGAAATGCATGAAAAAATTTATGACGATTTCAAAACAAAAATTCGCCCTTATCCTACAGGCAATATCCATCCGCGTTTCTGGGGTTGGGTTATGGGCGGTGGAACTCCGTTTGCCATGCTTGGCGATATGCTTGCTGCCGGTATTAATATAAACCAGGGTGGCGGAAACCAGGTGGGTGGATTGGTAGAGGAACAACTGATAAATTGGTTCAAAGAATTATTTGGTTTTCCTTCAACTGCAGGTGGTTTACTGGTAAGCGGCGGCTCAATGGCAAATCTTATAGGGCTTACTGTTGCACGCTATGCACATGCAGATTTCGATCTGCGTAAAAAAGGGATTTATGGATCCGGAAAAAGAATGATAGTATATGCGTCAACAGAAGTACATAATTGCGTTAATAAATCTGTGGAGCTTCTGGGGTTGGGAAGCGAGTCATTGCGGTTAATAGGCGTAAGCGATGATTATGAAATAAACATTGAGCAACTGCAACAACAAATTCAGCATGACAGGGAAGAAGGCCTGCAGCCCTTTTGTATAATAGGAAATGCAGTTACAGTGAACACCGGGGCCTGTGATGATTTGAACGCATTAGCTGACTTGTGTGAAAAAGAAAACCTGTGGTTTCACGTTGATGGTGCTATAGGTGCTATGCTTTCTTTATCTGAAAAATATAAAAGCAAAATTGCAGGGCTTGAGCGTGCCGATTCACTCGCGTTCGATATGCATAAATGGATGTACATTCCTTATGAGGCTGCGTGCACACTCGTTCGTAATAAGGAAACTCACTATAAAGCATTTTCGTTGCAGGCTTCTTACCTGCAGCACGAAAAACGTGGCCTGGCCGGTGGGGATATTTGGTTCAGTGATTATGGAGTAGAGTTATCCCGGGGTTTTAAGGCATTAAAAATATGGATGTCGTTAAAGGAGCATGGAAGCAAAAAATTTGGCAGAATGGTTACGCAAAATGTAGAGCAGG